>JAURZN010000178.1 GCA_030653355.1 Gallionella sp.
ATGTGCGATAACGCTCGATCATTGCAGGCACTTGCTCGCTCTGATCGGGATGCACGATAAACACGATTTCGTAATGTCGCATTACATCTCCTTGTGGTTATTAAAGCCCCCCGCCATGCGAGACGGTGGAGCAAGGCTGCCGAACCGTACATCGGCTCAACAGGGGCGCGAATTATACCGGAATATGTATGGCCGTCAACAGATATTCTGAAAATTCAACAAGATGGCACGCAAATGCGGGCAATCATTTCACCCGACAAACCGGCGCTCAACGCGGTCCCGGTTGAGTGCTTATCAAAACAGCTCAACCAGCAACAAGGTCAACAGCATTGCACCCAGAATAGCAAACGGAATATATTCCTTCCAGCTCAACTTTTGCTTCTGCGGCTCCGGTCTCAGCCAGAGTGTGGCATCCTGTACATTGCGCAATTGCCCGTTGTGATATTTCATTTTCCACTCCTGTCGATGTCGTATTTCGGTATGCGTACGATAGCAATACCTGAGCGCCAGTCCAAGCCCATACAGCCACTTCAAGCACATCTGTCCTGCGGCCTGAAAACCCGGATGAGCGGTATTTTTTTGGCGACGGCCGGTTACACTACGCACCACTTCCTGCATTCCGATTTTGCGCTACGCTTTCATCGTCCAGATGAGCACGGTCTCTGCGCACTTTAGAGCGCTCTTCTGCTGCGATCCATGCTCGAACGCCCCCCTTCGGGTGATTGATTTCTCGCCGCCTGCGGGGCAGGATGCGCCCTCCTTCAACTTTCCATCCTCAAGACATGATTGAGTATATTTTTTTCGATGCCACCCTGCGCGACAGATTTATGGCCTATGCCGAACAGCGGAACATTTCCGGCACCGCGATTGAAGACAACATGGGAATGGTCGTCGCGATACCCGAAGAAGTGCCGGAGATTTTGCTGGATGAACTGGAGGAATACTACGATCAGTTGCAAGATGAGCAAGCCGAATTCAGCAAGGAGACGGGCGATCTGAAGCGTCTGGCGGGCTTTCGCTTCAACCTGCCTGACGGTCAGTCGCGCATGTTGCCCCTGCAAGCGGACATGGCGAATCGGCTGATGGCGAGTTTCAGCCTGGCAGAAATACAGAGTTTGTTTGACGCAGTGGCGCATTGCACGTTGAACCCAAATAACGAGCATCTATGCAAAATACTGGCCACCGAAAAAAATAGTTAACTTGCGCTGAACGCCTGCCTGATCCGCTCCAGCGCATCGGAGAGCACCGGGCGCGGCGAAGCGATATTCAGACGCATGAAGCCGCCTCCTCCTTCGCCGAACGCCGTTCCGGGGTTCATTCCGACGCGGGCTTGCTGCACAAAAAACGCGCGTAATTGCGCATCGCTCATACCCATTTCGCGGCAATCCAGCCAGAGCAGATAAGTGCCTTCCGTCTCGATCGGGCGTATCGCGGGCAGGTGCCGAATCAAATAGTCATGGACATAATCGCGATTGTCGCGCAAATAAATCAGCAGACTATCCAGCCACACTTCGCCGTCGCGATAGGCGGCTTCGAAGGCGGTGATGCTGAATGGGTTATGGTTTCCCGTGTGCAGACTGGCTAAGACCTTTTGCAGTGCGTCGCGCTGAGCCGGATCAGGTGCGATCAGGCAGGACAACCCCAACCCGGGGATATTGAAAGTCTTGCTCGGCGCAATAGCGGTAATCAGCTTATCCGCGTTGCCCGCCAGCGTCGCCAGCACGGTATGTTGCTGGCCGGGGTAAACCAAATCGGCGTGTATCTCGTCCGACAATATCGTCAAATCGTAACGACGCGCGATGCGCAGAATTTCCTCCAGCTCGGACTTATCCCACACGCGCCCGACCGGATTATGCGGCGAGCACAGCAGCAACAGACGCGCGCCGTCCGCAGCGCATTGTTCGAGATGAGCGAAATCGATACGGTAACGACCCGCCTCCAGACGCAACGGGTTCAGAATCAGGCGGCGCTGATTAGTGGTCACCGCCGAAAAATACGGAAAATAAACCGGGGGCTGGACGATGACGCCTTCGCCCGGCCCGGCAAACGCCATCACGGACGCAAACAACGAAGGCACCACACCCGGCGCCATGATGATCCATTGGCGCTGCACCTCCCAGCCGTGGCGTTTTTTCAGCCAGAGTATCAGGGCATCGTACATGCTGTCCGGGTAGAGGGTGTAACCATAAACCGGATGTGCGGCACGCCCGGCAAGAGCGCGCTGCACCGCCTCGGGTGCGGCAAAATCCATGTCTGCCACCCACAGCGGCAATACATCCGCTGTTCCGAAATACGCCGCACGACCGTCATGCTTGACGGAGGACGTCCCGTTACGCAGGATTTGCCGGTCGAAATCGATACTCAAGCGATACGCTCCCACAGCGTGACTTCGGATACGCTGTGCTGAAATTTCCGCCGTGTTTCGCGGATCACAAAGGGCACATCAAGCGGGGCTTGGATCAGGCGAAAGTGCGTTCCCAGCCGTTCTTTCAGGCCATCCAGCGTGCTGAAGTTTTCTGCATTTTTCTTGTAGCCGCCCGTCCATTCCTCAATTCGTGTGTGTTCTTCCAGCCAGGTATAAGGCGAGGCTATCAGCAACAGCCCGCCCATGTTCAGACGCTCATGCACGCTGTCGAGAAATTTGGCCGGACTGTACAGGCGGTCGATCAGATTGGCGGCAAGTATCAGGTCGTAGCCGCAAAACAAGGGCTTGAGATTGCAGGCATCTCCCTGAAAAAAGGCTACTTTTTGTCTGGTCGCGTCCAGACCCAGCCCGGCCAGTCTGCGCTCCCGGTAGCTAATCAGTTTGCCTTCATCAACCAGTGTGTAGCGCAACACGCCCTGCTCCGCCATCTGCGCGCCCGCGCCGACAAAACGTGCGGAGAAATCAATGCCGGTGACCTGTTCAAAATGACGTGCCAGCTCGAAGCTTGCCCGCCCGGTCGCACAGCCCAGATCAAGCGCATTGCGGGCGGGCTTGTCGCCCATCGCGCGGATCGCAATTTCCGCCAGCGCCTGCGGAAAATTGCTCACGCCGAAATATTCGTCGCCGTAGTGAAACTCGGCATATTCGGAAAGCAGGCGGTCGGTTTCGTAATTCGAGGTCATCGCGTCCGGAGGCGCGTCAGCAAGCACATAACGGAAGCCCGCATGCTGAAAGAAATGGCGACGAAAGGCGTAGCGCGCGCTGCTTTGCGCCTCATTGCCGCAGGATATCCATGAGCCTCCCTTGAAGAGCGCATGCTGCCCGTCGAAGGTCGGCATGGTGAAGTCGTCGTACAGGGGATGCGCCTCAAATCCGCTGTAGGGATAGATAGGCGTTTCGGTCCATTGCCAGACGTTGCCGATCACATCATACAATTCACCATGGCAAAATTCGCTGACCGGACACGACGAAGCGTAATGATCAAGGTGAATATTGGCCGGAGCGGAAATACCGGGTTCGATCTCAGCCAGCCCGCAATAATCATGCAAGCGTTGCCATTCATCCTCCGTAGGCAAGCGCAGCGCCTGTCCCGTGAGCTTTTTCTTCCAGTTGCAAAAAGCCCGTGCCTCATGGCAATTGACCTCAACCGGCCAATCCCACGGCATGGCAACGATCTCGGTCATCAACCGGAGCCGCCATGCCTCTCCCCCGTCACCCTTGATCCAGAAGCCCGGATGAACGGCGCGGCTGTATGCCTTCCACGCCAAGCCCTCGGCTTCCCAGCAGGAATCCACAGCATAACCTCCGGCCTCTACGAAATCGAGAAACTCGCGATTGCTCACCAGATAGCGGCTCGCCTGAAACGCAGGAACAGCATGCTCATGCAAGCCATACTCGTTATCCCAGCCATAAAACGGGGACGATTTATCCTTACCCAGGCGCACCGCCCCCCCCGGTATGGCTATCAGCTGATTTTGCGGTGCAGCCCCGGTGATGCGGCAAGGTTGCCAGGCCGGATGAGGCGTAACGTATTCGAGTGCATGCTGGCGTATCAATACTGATGAAGTTTCCAGATGGATGCGCTCATGCTCGATGCCCATCAAGATCACCCACCAGGGATGATCCCAGCCTATCGGCAGTGTAAGAGGCCCGGTTTGTATCAATTGCCCGACCACCTCACGAACGCGGTTCCGGTAGGCCATAACTTCGGCAACACTCGGCCAGACATAATGCGCATCGTCGAGATCATCCCAACTCATCTCGTCCACACCCACAGCAAAAATAGACTCAAATTCCGGATTGATGCGCTCTTGCAACAGCCCTGCCAGTATCAGCTTATTAATAAAGAAGGTGGCCGTATGACCCAGATAGAAAATCAGCGGATGGCGCAGTGAAATCGGCTTAATAAAATAAGCCTGATCGCAGGCAAGCGTTTCGAACAATTGCTCGTAACGATTGAAGGTGCTGACAAAATAGCCATGAATTTCCTCTCGTTTGGCTACGGCATCGTCGCCCGACAGCAGCGGAGTACGCTGAAATAAATCACCTTGCATCGTATTTCTCCTGCAAATTTATTTGCCTGATTTTAACAGCGAATGTCCCTGCGCATGGCTGACGTGAAATAATCGCACCTTATTTGACTCGTGTGTACACATGCGCCCTCATCTCGTTGTTTCTATCTCCGGTCATGGTTTCGGCCATGTAGCTCAGACCGCCCCGATTCTGAACGCGCTGCACCAACGCCATCCAGAGATACGCCTCACGGTGCGTTCTTCCGCCTCGGCTGACCATCTGCGCTCACGCATCCATGCGCCTTACACCCATATGCAAAGCAGCGGCGATATTGGCATGGTGATGATTTCGCCACTGGAGGTCAATGTGCAGGAAAGCCGCGCCGTGTATCGCGCCTTTCACGCCGACTGGGCTGCGCGCGTCGCCGAAGAAGCGCGATTGTTGCGCGAACTGCAAGCCGACCTGGTATTTTCCAATGTCGGCTATCTGCCCCTGGCGGGCGCGCAACAGGCGGGCATAGCCAATGCTGCCCTGTGTTCGCTGAACTGGTCGGACATCTACCGTTATTACTGCGGCGATGACACTATTACCCGTCAAATCCAATCCTGCTACGCCAATGCCGATGCCTTCCTGCGCGCCACGCCCGGCATGGCGATGAACGATCTTGCCAACCTGATTCCCGTTGCGCCCATCGCCGATATCGGCGCGAATCGCCGCGATGAATTAAACCGTCACCTGAAACTCTCGCAACAGGAAAAGCTGGTACTGGTAAGCATGGGCGGCATCGCCAGCCGTTTGCCGATAGAAAACTGGCCGCGTATAGACGGCGTGCGCTATCTGGTGCAGGCAAGCTGGCAGACCCGACACCCGAATGCGATTATCCTCGAATCATTACCCATGGATTTCAGCGACTTGCTGGCCAGCAGCGATGCGCTGATTTGCAAACCGGGCTATGGCAGCTTCGTCGAGGCTGCCAGCGGCGGCATACCCGTCTTATATGTCGGTCGCCCCGACTGGCCGGAATCCTCTGCCCTGATCGAGTGGCTACAGCAGCACGGCGTGTCCCGTCCAATATCGCTGAACGCATTGCAACAGGGGAGATTTGCCGAAATACTGGAAGAGATATGCAACGAACCACGACCCGCATCAAGTACGCCCGGGGGTGCTGCACAGGTGGCCGACTGGATATCGGGAAAGCTGGGATAAAAAAACGGGGCGCATGCCTGCACCCCGTTAAGTTTACTAGGCAGTGCTCAGGTTAGTGCAAATGGCCGCCTTCATCATGCACATGACCATGTTCCAGCTCTTCGTCGGCAGCAGGGCGCACGCCCGTTACGGTACATTTGAAAGTAACGGTCTTGCCAGCCAGCGGATGATTGCCGTCCACGGTGACTTCGTCGTCATTGACTTCCACCACGGTGTACAAAATGAAATCTTCATCATCTGACTCTTCAGGTGCGCCTTCGAATTGCATGCCTACTGCAACATCCTCAGGGAAAGAACTGCGCGCTTCGACTTCGACAAGTTCATGTTCGTATTCACCAAAAGCATCATCCGGTTGCAGGGTAACGCTGACATGGTCACCTACACGCTTGCCGTGCAGCGCTTCCTCGACCAGAGGGAAGATACCGTCGTAGCCGCCATGCAGATAGCTGATCGGGTCTTCAACCTTTTCGAGCAATTCTTCTCCCTTGGCATCTATCAATTCATAACGCAATGATACAACTGAATTTTTTTCGATTTTCATTTCATTTCCTTTATAGAATATAAATCTTGCGCGCGTCCGCTGTCGCCACCACGACCCACCTTAGCTCATCGCAAAACAACGCATGATCAAGATAAACATCGGGGCATTATAAACACTTTATTCGTCGCCAGCGAATAAATTATTGCATCCGACTACAGGCGAAATAAGCGTGCAAAGTTCTCACTGGTGCTCAAACCCACTTCCTCCGCGCTGATACCGCGCAACAAGGCAATTTCTTCGGCCACATGTTTCACATACGCCGGTTGATTGAGTTTGCCGCGATAAGGCACGGGTGCGAGATAAGGCGCGTCTGTTTCGATCAGCATGCGATCCAGTGGTACGCGCCGCGCAACATCCTTGATCTGCAAAGCGTTCTTGAAGGTAACAATACCGGAAAACGAGATGTAGAATCCCATCGCCAGCGCGGCTTCCGCCACCTCCCAACTCTCGGTGAAACAGTGCATCACGCCGCCCGCCTCAGCCGCGCCCTCTTCCGCCATGATGCGCAGCGTATCCTCGGCAGCACTGCGCGTATGGATGATCAGCGGCTTGCCGCATAGCCGCGCGGCGCGGATGTGATTGCGAAAGCGTGTACGCTGCCAATCCAGATCACCGCTCAGACGGTAATAATCCAGCCCCGTCTCGCCTATCGCGATAATTTTCGGGTGACAGGCCAGCGTGACCAGATGTTCGACAGACGGTTCTTCAACATTTTCGTAATCCGGATGTACGCCCACCGAGGCATAGATATTCGGATAATCTTCAGCGAGCTTGAGCACCTGCGGAAAATCGGCCAGATTGACCGATACGCATAACGCGCTCAGCACATCGTTTTGCCGCATTTTAGCCAGCACGTCGCCGATATTTTCTGACAACTCGTGGAAATTGATATGGCAATGAGAATCTATAAAAGGCATGGCTATACGTGCATCAATTGACAATAGGTTAATAAAAGCGATTCGATGAAAAGTTTAGGATTCAGCGTGTGTTGCGATTCGCGTTTCGCCGTTTGCAGGTATTTTTGCAGGCGTACCAGATTCAGCGGATCAAGCGGCGCAACCAGCTTCCGGATAAGCTCCTCGTCTGCCGGATGATAACGCAAGCGCCCCGTAAGCTTCATCGAAGTCAGGTCATGACTCCATTGTTGCAACCACTGCACAATCTCCACCTGCTCGGTCTTCTGCAATGCATCGGTCAGCGCGAACACGTCCAGCGTCGCCGGTTGTTTTACGCCGCGCAACAACTTATCGCGCGCGTCGATACCGTTTTGTTCCGCACCCTGCAACGCCTGCAAGGGCGAAAATCCGGCAATCGCCAGCGCATCAACGGGATTTTTCACTCCCTGCCCCGCCAGCCAGCGCGTAGCCGTGGACGCATCCGGCGCAGCCAGACTAAATACCAGACAGCGGCTTAGCAGGGTAGGCAGCAAAGCCTGCGACTTGTGCGTCACCAGGATGAACAACAGACCGGCAGGAGGCTCTTCCAGACTCTTCAGCAAGGCATTGGCCGCATTTGCATTCATGGCCTCCGCAGGGTGAATGATAACCACCCGCCGACCGCCCTGATGCGCGCTCATGCCCAGAAAATCAGCCAAACCACGAATCTGATCTACCGAAATTTGACGACTGGGTTTCTTGCCCGCCTCGACTTCATCAGTTTCGGATTCAGGTTGCACAAAACGAAAATCCGGATGCGTGCCCTGAAGAAACCAGTGACAGGAGGGGCACACGCCACAGGAAAAGCCATTATCCAGCGGATGCTGGCATAACAAGGCACGGGCGAAGTTCAGCGCGAGGCTCAGCTTGCCCACGCCCTTCTGCCCCTGAAACAACAAACCCTGCGAGGCGCGTGCGCGCAGGGCCTGCAAACGCGCCCAGTCGTCTTGCTGCCAGGGATAGAGCTCATTCATATTCAAATCGACTCAACAATTGCGACCAACTGCTGCTGTACCGCCGCCAGCGTCTGCGCCGCATCGATCACCGCGTAGCGTTGCGGATTTTCTGCCACACGCCGGTGATACCCGGCGCGCACCCGCTCGAAGAACACATCCTGCTCCTGCTCGAAGCGATCCAGCGAAACATTGTTCGACAGGCGTTGTCTGGCGACGTCCACCGGCACATCAAAAAACAGCGTCAAATCCGGCTGCAAATCAGCATGTACCCACTGCTCAAGCTGACGCAATTTTTCCCAGTCCATGCCGCGACCACCGCCCTGATAGGCAAAGCTGGCATCGGAAAAACGATCAGAAATCACCCATTTTCCGGAAACCAGCGCGGGCTTGATGACCTGCTCGACATGTTCAAGGCGCGCCGCAAACATCAACAGCGCTTCCGTACCGATACTCATGGGCTGATTGAGCAACATTTCACGCAATTGCTCACCCAACGGCGTACCGCCCGGTTCGCGTGTCACAATCACATCCGCGCCGCGCTGCCTCAAGGCATCAGAAAACCACGCCAGATGGGTGCTCTTCCCCGCCCCGTCCACGCCTTCAAAAGTAATAAATTTGCTCATCTCTGGTACCTGTTCACCGCCTGGTTATGTGCGTTCAGATTGCTGGAAAATTTCGAGCTGCCATCGCCGCGAGCGACGAAATACAAGGCATCGGTCTTTGCGGGGTGTAGCGCGGCATGCAGCGCATCCCGTCCCGGCATGGCGATTGGGGTGGGCGGCAGCCCGCCACGGGTATAGGTATTGTACGGAGTGTCGCTGGTCAGATCACGGCGGCGCAGATTGCCGTCAAATTTTTCTCCCATCCCGTAAATCACCGTCGGGTCGGTTTGCAGCATCATGCGGATGCGCAGGCGATTGACGAACACACCGGCTATCATGGGTCGATCACTCGCCGTGCCGGTTTCCTTCTCCACGATGGAAGCCAGTATCAACGCCTGATAGGGAGTTTCCAGAGGCAAGTCCGGGCTGCGCGCCTGCCAGGCTTCATTCAGGCGTTGCTGCATCAGGCGATAGGCGACTTTCAGCAGTTCGATGTCGCTGCCGCCTGCGGCAATGTGGTAGGTTTCCGGGAAAAACAGCCCCTCGGGGTGACTTTCGGGCGCGCCAATGCGCTGCAATATTTCGCTGTCAGATAGATTGAGCGTGTCATGCCGCAGATTCGGACTGGCATTGAGCATGTTGCGCAACTGCCTGAAATTCCAGCCTTCGATGAGGGTGATCTGGCTCTTGCTGATATTGCCACGGGTGATCATCGCCAGCAATTCCATGCGACTAACCGGCTGATCCAGCTGATAGATGCCCGCCTTGATTTGTCCGGCACGCCCCAGCAGGCGCGCAAACGCAACGAACAATCGGGGTGACTCCAGCAGACCTTCGCGTTCAAATTGGCGCGCGACCGCGCTCAGACTGCTGCCCTGATTCAGGGTGAACTCCAACGGCAGCTTCGCTGGCGTCAACGGGCTGTAGGCATAATAAGCCAGGCTGGCGCTGGCCAGCATCAATAGCAGCAGTAATGCCTTTAATTTACGCATCATGCGTTCGCCTCGCCCGCCAGCCCGGCGCGTATCCGCAGCGCATAATCAAAGCCTGTCCACTGCTGCTGTTCGAAGCGTGACACCGGCCACAAGCCGAATACGCTGTTGCTTAAAAACACCTCATCTGCGCTACGCAGTTCATCCAGCATGACATCGCGCACCTCGACCGCCATGCCGATTTCCCCTGCATAGGCCATCACGCGATCACGCTGTACGCCTGCCACGCCGCAACGCGCCAAATCCGGGGTAATCAGCCGACCGCCGGAGACCAGAAACACATTGCTGCGTGTGCCTTCGATGACATTTTCATCAGCATCCAGCAACAGCCCTTCATCCGCACCGGCGCACTCCACCGCTGCCAGCACGTTTTCCAGCCTGTTCAGGTGTTTGATGCCGGCCAGACGCGGTTGATGAGCGAGGCGCAATTCGCACAGGCGCAACGTCACGCCCAGCAAAGCCCGGCTTTCAGGATAGTCCGGCAAGGGAGCGACATCCCATATATGGGTGGCTGCTGCGTCAGGCGCAGGCGCATAGCCGCGCGTAGCCTGTCCGCGCGTGACGATCAGCTTGAATACGCCATCGGGATAATCGGCCAGCAGACCGCCCAACTCGTCTGACAAACGTGCGTAGTCCGGGCATGCGATACCCAGCGCATTGCAGTCATGTTGGATTTTTTGATAATGCAAAGGCCAGTGTAATGGCCGTCCCTGCTCGACGCGCAGGGTACGAAACACCCCGTCGCCATAAAGCAGACCGCGATCACGAATGCTGATCAAATTGCCTGCTTTGCCATTGACCAGCATAGGTTTTAAAAGTCGTCAGACTTTACTGAACACCAGCGTACCGTTAGTTCCGCCGAAACCGAAGTTATTGTTCATGGTCACGTTAATTTTCATGTCACGTGCCGAATTTGCACAATAATCCAGATCGCACTCCGGGTCCTGCTCGAAGATATTGATAGTCGGCGGTGAAATTTGATGATGAATCGCCAGCACCGAGAAAATAGACTCGATACCGCCCGCACCGCCCAGCAAATGGCCGGTCATGGACTTGGTCGAATTCACCACCAGCTTATGGGCATGGTCGCCGAAAGCCAGCTTGATCGCTTCGGTCTCGTTTTTATCGCCCAGCGGAGTCGATGTGCCGTGCGCATTGACGTACTGCACCTGATCCGGATTCAGACCTGCATTCTTCAACGCATTCAGCATGCTGCGCTTGGGGCCGTCGCTGTTCGGCGAGGTGATATGGTAGGCATCGCCGCTCATACCGTAACCGCTTACTTCAGCATAAATTCTGGCTCCGCGCGCCTTGGCATGCTCATACTCTTCCAAAACCAGCGCGCCCGCGCCTTCGCCGATCACGAAGCCAACTCTGTCTTTCTCCCACGGACGACTGGCGGTAGCCGGATCGTCGTTACGCGTGCTGAGTGCGCGCGCGGCAGCAAAACCGCCAACGGCCAGCGGTCCTATGGTCGCTTCCGCTCCGCCCGCAATCATCACATCCGCATCGCCGTATTCGATCATGCGTGCCGATTCACCAATGCAATGCGTCCCCGTCGTACAGGCGGAAACCATCGCCAGATTCGGGCCTTTCAATCCGTACATCACGGACAGATTGCCGGAAATCATGTTGATGATGGTGCCGGGAATAAAGAAAGGGGAAATCTTGCGCGGACCGGCAGCGAGGTAATCGTTATGCGTATCCTCGATCATCGGCAGGCCGCCGATGCCCGATCCGATATTCACACCGATACGTTCCGCATTCTGCTCTGTGACCTCCAGACCCGAATCCGCAAACGCCTCCATCCCCGCCACCAGACCGAAATGGATAAATCGCCCCATACGGCGCGCATCCTTGGCAGGCAGGTACTGTGTGACATCAAAATCACTCACCTCACCCGCAATCTGACTGGCAAAAGGACTCGCATCAAAATGCGATATTTTGACTATCCCCGACTTGCCGGCAACGATATTCTGCCAGGCAGTGGGTATTCCAATACCAACCGGGGATACAATCCCCAGGCCGGTTATAACAACTCTACGTTTAGACAAATTAACTCCGCCAACTCTGAAGGAAATTGAAACAGTTACTTAGGATGCGCCAGAACGTAATCGATAGCTTGCTGAACAGTAGTGATGTTTTCTGCATCTTCGTCAGGAATTTCGCATTCGAATTCTTCTTCCAGCGCCATTACCAGTTCAACGGTATCGAGGGAATCAGCGC
>JAURZN010000001.1 GCA_030653355.1 Gallionella sp.
TGCAGGACTATGCAACGAAATGGATGTGGACTTACAATCACGAACGCCCCAACATGGCACTCGGCGGCATCACGCCGAAACAGAAGTTAGATTTTTTAACCAGCTCTACTTTTGACCCCAACTAAAAATGGGGGGATTACCGCTTTACTTCGTACAACTCGTATATTTCTCCTGACGGGGTAACTCTTTTCACAAAAATATCCGCACCATATTGCTTTTGGCCGGAGTCCCCTATTGGCTCAACACTTACGATCCCATCACTTTTATCAAGCTGAGAAAATTCGTTATACAAAAGTTCGCAACAAAATCTTTGAAAGATCAATGGATCAAGCTTGTTGAAGGGAAGCTCTGTTTCGTCCTTGGATGCAGGATGGGGATGTTTTTCAATTTCAATTTGCCTGAGATATTCAGGCAATAAATGGTCAAGATTATTGCGCATTTAAACTCCGGCCAGCCTAGCGTTAGGGTCGCACTGATTTATTCGGTTTTGTCGTTCCCGTGAAAGCAGGAACCCAGTTAAATCAAGGCACTGGATTCCCCGCCTGCGCGGGAATGACGATTTAATCAGTATTTCCTTAAAATAAACGGTCAGGCCATGCTGACCTTGTTAGTTACTTCAAATATCGCATCGGCTTAAAAAACATTCTGGCTCAAGTACTTTGGTGCTGAGTTAAGAGAAATTAACTTGGCTCAAGAATTCATCGAACTTTGCTTTTGCAGTCTTTGCTTGTTCAATAGAACCGCCAAAAAGCCCAGCCTTTAGCGGTGCCCAGTTTGCACCATCAGTCTCAAGCTCAATGTCGATTTTGCCCATCACGCCAGTTGAGTTGAAATGGCGATTTCGCCAACCAAAACATCCAATAGGAGCCCAACACCCATCCCCATATTCATAACGATTTAAATCGGCATACACAAGAGCCATAAGGTATTCAAGGTAGTCAAACTTTGCTTGATAGTCATCATCTCTCGGAATGTATTCTCGAAGCGGTAACCGTAATTTATCGAAAAGGTAATCGCTGACAGGTGTATGGTGCCTCTCTAATCCAGGTAACTTTTGCGCAATGTCTTTATCCAAAACTCTATATGTAAAAACCTCCAAACATATTGCTGTTTCTTTTCCACTCTCATTTTTAACTTTTGGCTGGGTGAGAATCGAAGCTAGGGTTTGATAATTTCCCGCTGTGATTGCAGCAAGCCCAGCTCCATACAATAGAAGAAGCGCTGGATAACGCCTCATATCGAGCAAATACGTTATTCCACTTCTACTGCCGGTTGAATTGGCAATTCGCTCAAGGCAATCAACCCAAAGCTTCATATGTTGACTCTCTCCCCAGTAGCAACCAGCCACAATCACCGAAAGCTGCGTCTCACATAGCGCATCATATTTTTCAAGTCGCTGTTTAATTTCTGTGGGATGCAAAGGTGCCTGTGCTGGGAATGCATTTTCATTTAACTCGCCAACAAGCTTCTCAGTCTCATCATGAATCAAATCACGAAGTCGAATTCTTGCGGTCGGCTCAACCAAATAACGCTTTATGGTGGCGACTGCCATTTTTGCCGATAGTGGATGTGGTGCAGACAAATCGCCGAGTGCTTGAACATTTATCCATAAGTTATCGAATAATTGATTCGCATCGCCGATCTGAAGAACCTCCGCTTTACGGTGATCAGATAAACGCTTTGCCTGATCAGACAGAGGGGGGCGCGTAGTCCAAAACGTCGTAAATCGGCGTGATGGGCACCGCTCAATCGCCGCACGGAGTGCGGCATCCCAGTCAGCAGACCAGCCGCATACAATCAGCCCGTATTCATCGAATACTCTATCAAGGAGCTTATCCAAAGCAACATCGTATGCGGCAAGCTCTGTGTCAGTGTTTTTGATTCGTGTATCGAGGTAATCACCGTGAAGCTTGATGATGGTCGCGCCTGAGTGGGCGAGCGGCAAGGCTCCCTCAAGCTGGTCGGCTGTGCTAATAATGGTCGGCGCTACGCCAACTTCATCTAAAGCTTTTTCCATTAACCGATCAAAGTTTGTCGTGACGATAATGCGTAGATGCCCGCTAGCCACGAGTTTCGCTATTGCTCTATGTGCAATGCTTGGCGCTTTTAATCCTTGAGCTCGCTCGTCCTCAGTTGGCTCAAAATATCCACGTAACAATTGCTGACGCTCAGTCGGAGTCTTTGCAATCTCATCGAGAAGTTTGCTGTAATCTGGCTCTGTGTGGTGCTTTTGTCTATACCACTCAGCCGGGTCAGGTTCACAATCCTCATTTTCCAGCTTTGCTGTTTTGCGTATGAGATCAAGAACCACTTCCCAGCCAGTCGGAATTCCTGATGCTCGCGAGGTGCCTGATCCCAGCAGAAGGGCGTAAGCACCTTTGTTGGAATAAACCGAAAAAGATAACGACACCATTGGGTCAATCATGCAAAATCCTTAGAGTGATATAGGGGCAGCATCGTAGTTTATTCCTTAAGCCGCCACTTTTAGTTCAACTTTCTTTCCTGCCCTTGTCGCCAGCGTGATCAGCATGTCCAAGCTAAATTTCTCGAATTTACCGCGTATCAGGTCTGACACGCGCGATTGCGAGATGCCGAGTACCTGTGCGGCTTCGGCCTGTGTCCATCCCATGTCGCGGATTTTGATGCGCAACTCTCCCATCAGTTGAGAGCGCATCGCGAGGATGGTGGCTTCTTCCGGCGAGAAGCCGAGGTCGAGAAATACGTTGCCGCAGGAGTCGGTTATTTTGAGTTGATTCATTTTGCCATTTCCTTGAGTTGCCTGTAGCGGGACGCCGCCAGTGCGATATCTTCCTTGCGCGTCTGCTGTGTCTTCTTCTGGAAGGCATGCAGCACATAAATCGCATCGGCGAACTTCGCTACGTAGATGACGCGCCATTCACCCAGCATATGGATGCGAATTTCATAAGCGCCTGCGCCCACGTTCAGCATCGGTTTCCAGTCCGAAGGCATCAGGCCGAGCTGGACTTGCCAAAGCTCGTTCCCTGCCAACCCTTTGGCTTCTTTGGGAAATCCGGCCAGATCGTCTTCGCTGGAGCCGGTGAATCTGAGCGGCTTCATGCGTTCAATATATAAGTAGTTAGATAATGGCGCAAGCGGATTTGTTGATTGCGTAATCTTTTCATCACGTCACCCCCAAAGGCTCGCATGATTTCGATGTTGACTTGAATGGCGCGTTCGCTGCGGAGGACGCTGGAGAGCATGGAAACGCCTTGTTCGGTAAAGGCATGGGGTGCGTAACGGCGTCCACCCCGTCCAGAGGAATTTTCGTTTGAGGTGACAATTTGTGACCTCAAGTTTGAGGTGCCATATTGGAACCTCAAACTTGCGAATTCATCAGCCGAAAGCTGAAACATGAAATCGTCGGGAAAGCGCTCGATGTTGCGTTTGACTGCACGGTTCAACACCTTGGTTTCCACTTCGTAAAGTGCGGCAAGGTGCGGACTAAGCATAACCTTGTCCCCGCAAGGAGGACACCGACGGGTACCCGGAGCCTTCGGCTCCACCCTCTCGCAGTGCTCGCGAATAACAAACATCCGCGATTCGATCTGGGCTACTGGTGCGATTATTTTCAATGTTTCCCCTTGTGCGAACAGTTGTGCAGCTGGCATGCGCCCGACATCGCGGGTTTTGCCTTGCGCCAGCTCCTGTTCTGGGGAATTCCGCCTTTGGCCTCGCGCCGTACGTGCGGTGCGATGTGCGACGAGTAGATTTGCAAGTGGGGCGAACTGTATTCCCGCAAGGTGTGTAGTGTCAACTTGCCGTACTTAAGAGGGAAAAATTATGCGGAAGCTAATGGAGCTAATCGGGTCAGAGGAGCTAATGCGGTCAGCATCGCAAATAATACCTAAGGAAGCGCTGAACAAATCTTCCGCTCATCCTGAGCTTGTCGAAGGATTTTCGCAACCAAATGATTATCAAGCATTTATTCCGTTCATAGTTCGACAGGCTCTGATAAAACAACTAAGTTCTGACTAAGCACAACAGCGTGCATGTCATCACTTAACCACGAACGGAATAAATCGGGACAATCGGGGACAGACCACGGTTTCAAGTCGCCAAATGGGAAAAACGTGGTCTGTCCCCAATTTTTCCAATTTTTCAAATTTTTAAACTATTAGATCAACCTGTTGCAGCGTCCCTGCGCCGCCGTCTTCCTTGAGGTAAATGCCGCTGCTGCGCACTTGACCTTGCAGGTCGTTCGCGCCGTTTTTCAGATCGAAGGGGGTGGCGACGTTACCGAGGTATAGTGCGCCCACCTTGCGTTGCGCCAGAGAACTCAGTTGATCCTTGCCGTCGGCGTCCTTGCTCCACACCTGCAGTTTCGAATACACATCGTCGTTTTCGTCTATCCACTGGTTGCCATCGTGGTCGTAGGCGGACAGGTCGGCGAAGCCGTTGCCGCTTTGCGTGCCAAACAGTTCGGAGCCGTTGTCGATGATGCCGTTGTCGTTCTTGTCCAGCGCGAGGAAGCCACTGCCGGCCCCGACGAAGGAGGTCTGTTCGTTCTTGCCGTCCGAATCGAGGTCGAATGCGAATTTCGTATCGGTGAGTTGGGCGGCTGTACCGGCGAAGTTGATGACTAGCGGATCCTTCCTTGCTGGGTCGCCCTGGCGTATCGAGACATTGCTTTCCTGATAAAACTCGCGCCTCATCTCCAGCGATAGGCTAAAGCTGATCTCCCGGCCATCGCTGGTCTTGATTACGCCTTCGGCCTGGAATCGGGTCACTTCGGTTTCGTGCAGCGTCTCGCGCCGGTCGTATTCCACCCCCCCGCCCTGAGGCCGGTTTTGTGCAGCGGAATGGTGAGTTTCGGTGTTGCCTGCGACTCCATCCAGTTTCATCGTGGATGGATCGAATATCCTGATCTTTTGGCCGGTCATCGCTTCGATCAGTCGGATCATGACCTGCATTTTCGGGTCAATGGACTGCTCGGATGTTTCATTGGTTGCGGGGGTTGAATTGGTATGGTCGATGGAGTTTGCGGCAGCCTGCCGACCGGCATCCGACAGGGTTGCCACGGTCTGGTTGGCAAGGCTGCGGATTTCGTCGTTGCGTTCGAAGTCCGGACGTCGAGCGCCAGCCCAGACCCGCAACGATTCTTCGACAGTGTGCCGTCGCGTGCTGGCGTGCTGGCTATTGAGGCTAATAGCCGAATTTTCGATTTTCATTGCAATACCCCCCATAACAGGTTGAGTCGGGATGTCTACAATTGGGTTATCGACCAAAAAAACTCGCGGATTAGTTTGGTGTGAAATTACTGGATCAAAATGTGCAATGTGGAATATTTGGGGACAGACCACGGTTTCGTATTCCATGTTCAAGCCGCCATTTTTAGTTCAACTTTCTTTCCCGCCCTTGTCGCCAGCGTGATCAGCATGTCCAGGCTAAATTTCTCGAATTTACCGCGTATCAGGTCTGACACGCGCGATAGAAGCTAATGGGGTCAGCATCAATTCCTCAAACCGCCAACTGTTCTGCTGCAATGCCCAACGCTAGTGCGATCTTCTCGCGCGTGGTCTTCCTCACGGATGAAATATTTGGAGACCGACCACAGTTTCGTATTCCGCGTTCATGCCGCCACCAAGGCGTTAACATCTTGATTCTGTTAAACTCCTGCAATGAGCAAATTAACCCTGGATCGCATCCTGCATACGCAGGGCTTTGGCACACGCAAGTGGTGCCGTGAACTGATCGCCCGCGGCGAAGTCAGTATCGCAGGCACCGTCATCACCGACACAAACACCGCGATAGAGACTGACGGACTGGAATTCACGATTTTTGGCGAGTTGTGGCAGTTCCGCAAGCAGGTCTATATCGCCCTGAACAAACCGACGAATTTCGAGTGCTCACGCAAGCCCAGCCATCATCCCGGGGTGCTGACCATCCTTCCCGATCAGTTTACACGGCGCGATGTACAGCCTGTTGGCCGACTCGACCATGACACCACGGGCTTGCTGCTGATGTCTGACGATGGCGCGTTCATCCACACGCAGTCTTCGCCTAAACATCACGTCCCCAAGGTCTATGTCGCTACCACCCATGACCCGGTGACGCCGGAACTAATCGAGCTGCTGTTAAAAGGCGTCAAATTGCACGACGAACCGGGACCTCTGGCAGCGGAGACTTGCCGGATGATAGACAGAAATAAACTGGAAATCGTGCTTGAACAGGGGAAATACCATCAAGTTAAACGCATGCTGGCAGCAGCGGGCAATCATTGCGCTGCGCTGAACCGCTCGCAAATTGGCAATCTGAAACTTGACGCGCTGGGACTGGCGCCAGGCGAATGGTGCTATCTGAATGAAGCTCAACTGGCGCTACTGACCGCGCCGATCGATCGTGTAAATCTTTAGAAATCCATAGCTTTGGGATGAAGCGCAAGGAGCCGCGCAGCGAATGACGCAGGCATATCAGGTTGATAGACTAGGAATGAGCGAGCACGCGACACCGCGGTTCGCCCAAAAAATGGATTTATAGAGGTATACATGGCAATACAATGGTTTCCGGGTCACATGACCTCGGCCCGCAGAAAAGCGGCCGAAACGATGGAATTCACGGACGTGATCATCGAAGTGCTGGATGCGCGCGCGCCCGAGGCGAGCTGCAACCCGATGATCCGTGAGCTGCGCGAACACCGCCAGCGCCCTTGTCTGAAGATACTTAACAAGATCGACCTCGCCGATCCTGTCATCACGCAGGAGTGGCTGGACTATTACAACCGGCAGGAAGGCGTGAAAGCCGTCGCACTCAGCTGCAAGAGCGCGATCGATGCAGCGAAAGTACCCCGTCTCTGCCAGCCGCTCGCCCCGCATCGCAACGACAATCATAAACCACTGCGCCTGATGATCATGGGCATACCCAATGTCGGCAAATCCACATTGATGAATATGCTGCTCAAGCGCCGCGTTGCCAATGTCGGCGACGAACCCGCTGTCACCAAGTCGCAGCAGTGCCACAAGATCAACGACCACATGACGCTGACCGATTCCCCCGGCCTGATGTGGCCCAAGATCGAACACGAAGAAGACGGCTATATGCTCGCGGCGATTCATGCGATCGGACGCAACGCGGTGATCGAGGAAGAAATAGCCGAACATCTCGCCAACAACCTGCTGGCGCGCTATCCGGAACGCCTCGCCGAACGCTTTAATCTGGATGTGAGCGAAATGGACGGCATCGGCCTGATCGAAGCGGTCGCCAAGAAGCGCGGCTGCCTGCTCAAAGGGCGCGGCGGCGAACTCGATCTGGAAAAAGCCTCCATCATCCTGCTGACCGAATATCGCGCCGGCAAACTGGGCCGCATCAGCCTGGAATCCCCCGCGACGCGCGAGGCGATGATCAAAAATGCGCTGGAAAATCCGGTAAAGCCGCGCGTCCACTCGCTGCGCGGCGAGCCGGACGACGCCTGAAGCCCCGATGAAAACGCCGAAAAGAATAGCGCCACTCGTTGAGGACGGCCTGGTTGACGCAGTCTTGCGTCAACTGATGAGCGGGAAAGAGGCCACCGTCTATGTCGTGCAGTGCGGCGACGAAGTGCGTTGCGCCAAGGTGTACAAGGAAGCCAACCAGCGCGGCTTCCATCAGGCGGTTCACTATACCGAAGGCCGAAAGGTAAAAAACAGCCGTCAGGCGCGCGCGATGGAAAAGGGCACCCGCTATGGCCGCCGTGAACAGGAGTCAGCATGGCAGCGCTCCGAGGTAGATGCCTTGTACAAACTCGCCGCCGCCGGTGTACGCGTACCCCAGCCCTTTGGTTTTTACGAGGGCGTACTGCTGATGGAGCTGGTCACCGATGCCGATGGCGCAGCCGCCCCCAGACTCAACGACCTGGAACTCGATGAAGCACAGGCGCGGGACTTTCACGGCAGGCTGATCCGCGAAGTGGTGCGCATGCTGTGCGCGGGCATCGTCCACGGCGATCTGTCGGAATTCAACATTCTGGTCGATGAACACGGCCCGGTCATCCTCGACCTGCCGCAGGCCGTTGATGCGGCCGCCAACAACAATGCCTGCCGCATGCTGGAGCGCGACATTGACAATCTGGCCGCTTATTTCGGCCAGTTCGCCCCCGATCTGCACACCACCCAGTACGGCAAGGAAATATGGGCGATCTACCAGCGCGGCGAACTTTTTCCCGACACGCCGCTGACTGGGCAGTTCGAACAACGCGAACAGGCCGCTGACGTAAATTCCGTGATGCGCGAAATCACCTCCGCACGCGACGATCATGCAGCAAAACTGCACTATCAGCAGATAAAAAGAGAAGAAGGCCGATAAATGAGCGATTACCCCACAATCCACTGGAACGAGGACGGCGAAGACAAATCAGCCCGCTGGCGCTCGGAAAGCGGCACCAAACCGCCCGCCAAGGTGATGATCGCCGACGATCGCATCACCGCCGATGTCGCTTATCGTCTGGCCTGCGAAGGCACAGCGCTGCTGTGGCGCGGAGATTTTCAAAATGCACGCCAACTGTTGCAGGCAATGACGCGACGCGCAAACCAGAAACCCAAAAAAAACAAAAAGATAGCCACCTCACCTAACGGGCAAGCCCGTTTCCCTCACCTCAATCCTCTCCCGCTAGCGGGAGAGGAGGCAAACGTATCGCTACGCGAACTTCAAGCCAGGGAAGCCTTCCATCTGCATCGTCAGGCGCAATCGCAGCGCGCCCGCACGCTGGGCATGCTGCTGCTGCCGTTCAACGCAGACCACAGCGTACCGCTGCGCCGCGCACCCGATGTGCATCTGGCGTGTACGGACGCATACGGTGCCGCGTCAGAACCTTATATTGCTTCGCTGCGCGGTTTGCAGGGTCTGATAGGCGCCTACGAATGGCGCAAGAATGGCGTGGAAATACCCGCACTTCAGGCGCGCATACATCCGCATTACGGCGTGTTCGCACCGATACGCGGCGAATACGTGGATCTGGTGAATGAGGCTCCGCTGCCCGCGCTGAAAACCGCCTTTGACATCGGCACAGGAACAGGTGTGCTGGCCGCGGTACTGGCCCGCCGCGGCATCAAACACATCGTCGCCACCGATCAGGATGAACGCGCACTGGCTTGTGCCCGTGAAAATTTGACGCGTCTGGGATTGAACGCACAGGTTGACGTTGTGCAGGCCGACCTCTTCCCGGAAGGACGCGCAGCTTTGATCGTATGCAACCCGCCGTGGGTTCCGGCTCGACCCAGCTCACCGCTTGAATACGCCGTATTCGACCCGGATAGCCGCATGCTGCTCGGATTCCTCAATGGACTGGCCGCCCACCTGGAGACTGGCGGAGAAGGCTGGCTGATACTCTCAGACCTGGCCGAACATCTGGGTCTGCGCACGCGCGCCGAATTGCTTGCCGCGATTGCGGCGGCGGGCTTGCAAGTCATGGAAAATATAGATGTAAAACCGCACCACCCCCGCGTCTCTGACACCAGCGACCCGCTACACGCAGCGCGCGCGGCAGAACTGACCTCACTTTGGCGACTAACGGCAAAACCCACCAACTAACCACTCACCACTCACCACTCACCACTCACCACTCACCACTCACCACTCACCACTAACGACTAACGACTAACGACTAGCACATCCACATTGATCTGTAGCCACCATTCCAGCAAGGCCAGATGCCACAATTTGCTACCCTGAATACGCGTCAGATGCGCCTCCGGCGCGGCCAGCAATTTCTCCACATAGCTGCGCCGATACAGGCCACGCTTAATACAAGCCTCTGAATTCAGGATGCCGCGTATCCGTTCGAGGAAATCACCGCGCAGATACTTCAGCGCGGGCACCGGAAAATAACCTTTGGGGCGATCTATCACAGCGTCCGGGATCAGGCCGCGCGCCACAGCCTTGATCGGAAACTTGCCGCCCTCCTTCAGCCTCAATTCAGGCGGCATTTTTGCGGCCAATTCCACCAGCTCGTGATCCAGAAACGGCACGCGGGCTTCCAAGCCCCAGGCCATCGTCATGTTATCCACGCGCTTCACCGGATCATCCACCATCAGCCGCGTTACATCCAGCCGCAAAACCTGATCGAGGAATTCTGTAGCACCCGGTTGTTGCAACTGTTCCTCCACCCAGGCGGTGGTAACGTCCGGGATATCGTAGTCTTCCGTCATCATTTCCAGATATTCGGCATGATCGCGATCGAAGTAATGACGCGCAAAGCGCTCCACGGGCGTGCCGTTTTCCGCCGCCATGCGCGGATACCAGAAGTAGCCGCCGAACACCTCGTCCGCGCCCTGCCCTGCCAACACGACCTTCATCTCGTGCGACACCTGCTCACCCAGCAAGTAAAACGCGGCGACATCGTAACTCGGCATCGGCTCGGACATCTGTGCGATCACATCCGGTAAATGCCCAAGCATTTCTGCGTTGGGCAACGAAAATTTGTGATGTCGGGTATTAAAAAGCTTGGCCACAAAATCGGAATACTCAAACTCGTCGGCCTGTTCGTCCGCCACTTGCTCGAAACCTATGGAAAACGTGTTTAATTCATCCGTATGCTCGGCCAGCAACGCCACCAGCAGACTCGAATCCAGCCCGCCGGAAAGCAGCACGCCTATAGGCACATCGGAAGCCAGACGATGGCGCTCCACCGCACGCCGCAATACCGTGCGCGTCGCGTCCAGCCAGTCCTGCTCAGAAAGCGTTTGCTCGGGACGGGTCGCATCCAGCGTCCAATAACGACGTTGCGTCACTTCGCCTGCAGCAGAGAAACGCAAAGTGTGCGCAGGGGGCAGTTTTTTAATCCCCTGAAGTATCGTACGCGGGGCGGGTACTACGCCGTGCAGGGTGAAATGCTGGTGCAGCGCGATCAGATCGAGACGGGTATTCACCCCACCCCCCGCCAGCAATGCTTGCGGCGTAGAAGCAAAACGCAGCCGGGCATCATCCAGCGTGTGATACAGCGGCTTGATACCCAGCCGGTCGCGCGCGAGGAACAGTGACTGGTCACGCAGGTCCCATATGACGAAGGCAAACATGCCGTAAAAGCGCTGTACGCATTGCTCGCCCCATGCGTGATACGCCTTGAGGATCACCTCGGTGTCGCCCTCTGAAAAGAACGCATAGCCCATCTCCACCAATTCTGCGCGCAGTTCTTTGTAGTTATAGATGCTGCCGTTGAATACCAGTGCCAGGCGCAATTCTTCGTCCAGCATAGGCTGGTCTGCGTGACTGGAAAGATCAATGACCGCCAGTCGCCGATGACCCAATGCAAGCGGGCCATCATTGTAGTAACCCTCGTGATCCGGCCCGCGCCGCGCCAGACGCGCAGTCATGCGCTTGAGCGCCTCCATGTCGGGCGCAAGTTGATCGAAGCGTAATTCACCGCAAATGCCGCACATGCCAAACTCCAATAAATTCGCAAGCCGGATTATCGCTTACAGAGAGGGATTAAGGATATGCTGATTGTCATGCTCGTAAAACCAGTGAAGCGCAGTTTCGAGAGACAGTCTGCGGGTGAGCCATTTACGGGCAGCGTCACCAGCGTGCGCTGGCCGTGCAAAATGGTGTGTACTTCAAGAAATGCTCGAATGTAATCTTCAATCCGGCAGACGTGGCCTGCGCGGAATTAATCAGCCGTCCGAAAACGGCTGATAATACTCAGACGCAACCCGTCGGTTTGGGCATGCCGCCGTATTTGGTTATCGGCTTCATCGGGCCCGTCATCCACAACTCGAAGACCTCTTTCTGATCTTCTCCGATGTGCTTGGAAAACTTGCGTATCGGCGGCACCGAACCGAATTGCTCGTAAAATTCACGCGCCTTCATGATCTGATCCCATTTTTTTTCATTCAACTCGTAACCATCCGCCTCGGCCATCGCACGACCGATATCCTCCGACCAGTCACTCATATCAACCAGATAACCATCACCATCACGATTTGGGAGTTCCATATTCACAACCTTTCACATAAAGTTAATATTAGGGAACGACTATATATTGCCCGACAAAACTAGTCAAGCATTGTACTCTTCCCTTTATTCCCTAGGCCAGTAGTCGGTGGCTATGCCCTCACCCAGATCAGCATCGATCAGCCGTCGGCGCACCTCAAGCAGGCGTTCGATCAGCGCGGGCTCAAATCCGGCATACGCTTCCGCGTCCGGTTTGCGACTCACCACCACACCCAGCAATTCGGTAATCGCATTGCCTATGGAGTTCTGGCTGATGGTCACGATCAGTCTGCCCGCATCATTGCGATAGATCAGCTGCTTGAATGCGGGCTGCCAGCGTATCGCACTTGCATACTTCACATCCGCGATACAGTGATTACGCACCTTCTTCGCGGTCTTCATAAAATCGTTATTGAACAGCAGCACACTCTCCACCTGCTCAGGGAAATACACATCCGGCAGCATGGGCGCGTTATGCGTGGAAACTTGCGAAAAGAAAGTGCGATAAAAATCAATGAAGCCCTTCAGCACCTCATCGTATTCCCGCCAGAAAGATACGTCCCTGAGTGCATCCGCCCCACCCTGTATTTCCCAACTGGGCAATCCCTGCGGATAGCCAGTCAGGCCGATGCGGGCATCGTCTCCGCTCACCGGTTTAAGGATTTTCAGATTCAGCGCCCTGGAAAAAAATTCGCGATACACATCGCGCATATAAGCCTGAAACAAACTATGCTGACCACCGTCGGTCAAGTTGGGATTGTTGCTGTCGGCCAGCCGGGCATCGCGTAACTGTTGCTTGGGGAAAACCACAAAATGATTGTGCAGCATGCGTATACTGGGCACGCCCGGAGAAGTCAGCGGCCAGGTCGCATCCAGGCTCGCCTCACCCGCCAGAATCAGCGCCTCGTCCGGATCGGGATATTGCTCCAGCATGTAGTCGATGATGATCTGGTTCATCCGGTTCCAGACATGCTTCACATTGTCCGCAACCTGCGTGCGCCGTACCGGCCGCCCCAGGGGATTGAGTATCGTCCTGGAAGTATTGTAAATAATGGAACAATCGAACTCGGTGCTGTGTCCCAGCGCCTTGCGATAGAGCAACAGATTTTCCGGGTTGATCAGCAAACCATTGTTGTTCACCAGATCATTCAGATTCTCGGTGCTGTTGAAAAACTCGTTGTGCTTCATCCCCTCCGGCACTTCCAGCGGAATAGGTCTGAAGGGCGTTAACACTTCGCGCGGCCCGATTTGAGCCGGTTGCTGAAAAATGCTCATCTACTTCTCCTTGCACAACTACAGGGCAAATTTCCCTGATCGTTTGTCAATTTTCAAACTCCCCTGGCCTGCTTTTCTGAACCTATACATTTCTCGCGTGTTGGACGGACTTCTTGCGTGTTGCACACATAATCGCCACAACCTGAACGGATTGTACGCTGCTGCCGCAAACAGAAATACGCATAAAATGCTTGAGCGCCATTCTACCTGCCACCCACAGCGATAGCAGCTTCAGCGTCCTGTCAGGGAATAGTCAGCCGCGCTTCCGTACCGCCGCCCTCGCGTGGCAATAGTGCTATTTTCCAGCCATTAATATCTGCTAGTTGGCGCGCAATCGCCAGGCCCAGTCCGCTACCGCCGGTAGTGCTGCTGCGCGATGATTCGAGCCGGTAAAAAGGCTGGAATACGTTTTCCACCTGATCAGGAGGGATGCCGGGGCCACGGTCGAGCACACGGATGAGTGCAATGCTGTTTGTGCAGTCACACTCAATGTCCACCGCCTTGCCTGCACCGTAACGCACCGCATTGCCGATCAGGTTAGCCAATATGCGCCGCAGGGCCATATGACCGATAGAACGCAGACAAAAGCCTTGCGGCTGAAAGGAAATTTCCGCACCCTCGCTTCTGGCATTGTCGGCCAGCTCCTGCAACATCTGATTAACATCAATTTCCTGAGCCGCCTCCTTTTGCAGCCCTCGACTAAACGCCAGAAACTCGCCGATGAGGCGGTTCATTTCCTCCAGATCATTTTGCAGTCGCGCGACGATTTTAGGATTCGCATTTTCCGGCAACATTTCCATCGCCAGACGCATGCGCGCCAGCGGCGTGCGCAGGTCGTGGGAAATTCCGGCCAGCAGAATGGTGCGGTTGGCGAGCAACTCCTGCACCTGCAACGCCATTTGATTAAAGGCGCGCGCCAGATTGGCCAGCTCCTCAGGGCCGCTTTCCGGCAATGCCTCCGGAACATGGCCTTGTCCGACGTGCCTCGCCGCATCTGAAAGTCGTTTCAGCGGGCGTGTAATGCGCCGCGCCAGAATGACGGCAGTAATCAGCGTAAGCGCAATGGTTGCAGCCAATACCAGCAACAACGCCAATGGCGGCTGTATGCCCAGTTGATCGCGTGAAAAACCGATGCGTATCAGCTTCCCGCCGGTGTGAATTTCAGCCCAGAACCAGGTCTGTTCCCATTCCGTGGTTTTGATGCGAATATTTTCCCCGGTGCGCGCTTCAAGGGCATTTTCGAGCAGAGTCAAATAGGGGAAATAGCGCTCGTAACCTGGCATGACTGTAGTGTCATCGAACAACCAGAGGTGATGTTTTTTGGCTAATTCAAGACCAAAAGCTGCGCGCGTTTGCGGAGGCAATTCTACCCAGGTCTGGGCCGACAACACCATGAGAGCGGCGAGATCATCCGCTGAGCGTTTAGCCATCGGCAACATGATAAAGTACGCAGTAACAGCGAGTGTGATGAGCTGAAAGGCCATCAAAGCGAGTGCCACCGTGGTGGCTGTGCTGCGAAACAGTGTGGTGCGCTTGCGACGGAAAAACATCATCCAGCCTTGTTTCCGGGAGAAAACAGATAGCCTTCTCCCCATACGGTACGTACATACACCGGCGCGGATGGATCGTCTTCAATCTTGCGCCGCAATCGCGTCACCCTGACATCGATGCTACGATCGAACGGTGTGCGCTCATAACCTTTAAGCTTGTCCATCAGGCTGTCGCGGCTCAATACGTGATTGGGATGCTCGACAAAAACACGCAGCAGATTGAATTCTCCGGCAGTCAGGACGACATCGGCCCCCTCTCGGGACAAGCTGCGTGACTCAAGATCAAGTCGATAAGGGCCAAAACGTAACATGCCCTGCGCCGACTCTTCCGTTCGACTATCGCCGCCTTCCCTGCGCCGCAGCACAGAACGGATACGCGCCAGCAGTTCACGCGGGTTGAACGGCTTGGCAAGGTAATCGTCCGCCCCGACCTCCAGCCCGATAATACGGTCAATATCCTCGCCGCGCGCCGACAGCATGATAATCGGTTGACCGCCCCGCATCCGTAATTTGCGCGCCAGTGTCAACCCGTCCTCACCCGGCAACATCAGGTCGAGAATAACCAGATCCGCCGCATGTTCCGCAAGATATCGTTCCATAGCAGAACCGTCGGCAACGGCAGCGACGCTGTAGCCCTGCTCAGAGAGATACTGCTGCAGCAATTCGCGCAGGCCGATATCGTCATCCACCACCAGAATATGTTTATGGCTCATGTTTTTCACTATACAGCAGAGTGCTTTCCGCTGTAACGGGCGGCACGCCTCCGGTAACACATCGTAACAATTTGCAGCAACACGGAAATTGTTACGCAATGCTTCCCCGTCATCATGGCCACATCAGTAACGCGACCTGATGATGACAACACAACTTGAACTTAACCAACAGGAGTACAGAATGAATACCAGAAACTTTCTTTACAACGCTGCGCTTATTTTCGGCCTTGCCGTTGCCGGCCCGAGTTTTGCGGACGAGCCCGTTAATATCGATCCATCAATCATGACCCAGCAGGAGCGCGAAGCCTATCGCACCGAAAGGCAGTCCAGCATGACTCCGGAGCAGCGCGCTGAAAAACAGGCATCGCGAAACCAGAGTGGTGGTGGACAGGGGCAAGGCAGCATGTCGCGCGATGGTTCCGGATCGGGCGGTCAATATGGTCGCAACGGCGGTGGCGGGCACGGCAGGGGCGGACGCTGATCTCAGAACAAACTGTTTATATCCGTAACTGAAATAGCAGCGACATAAACACCCGGCTGCCTCTCCTCGTAATGAGATCGTTGCGAGGAGAGACAGTATGAGATTTTCCTGCCAGATTATTGATCACACCATGCATGAAAATATGAATTTCTTCACCCTTTTCGCCCCGTTCATCCTTGTGCTGTCCATCTCCACGGCGGTAGCACAGGAATCCACGATCCCGGACAAGGAACGTCTGCAGAGCATGAGCCATGAGGAATATGACGCATACCGCGAACAGATGCGTGACCGTATGAATGGATTGAACCCTGAAGAGCGAAACCTGACCGGCATCAATGAGCGCGAGCAGATGGAAAAACGGGACGCGAATAGCCGCTATGGGCAAGGCTACGTCTCCCGCAACAGGCCAAACACCCTGCGCAGCGGATCAGGTGTCAACACAGGCAATCAACAAAGCGGCGCTTACGGCAGAGGCAGTGCCGGACGCCGCTAATGCAAGAATCAAAAACTGTGCGCTACGCGTACTAGCCGCGCTGGACAATATTGCAAAATAAGGAATTTGACATGTGCCAACTTAAACAAAGTAACTTCAATATCGCCGCATTGCGGCAGGCCGCCATTGATGCCGCTGTGGAGCTGGATTGGACGAAAAATGAACCTACGATATCTCAAGAAACTCGCGAAAGGGCACAGCGCATCGTTAAGCGCGTTTTTGTTGCTTGTGAGGCGCTGGACTTAGAAGCACGGGCATGATTGCAAATGATGCACGGGCATGCCGCCATGCCCGGTTAACTTAAAAATCGTGTCCCGGCGGCGGGATACAGCAACTTTACAGGGAGTATTGTTATGAGCGCAATCGGTGGTGCAGGAGGGTGTTCTTCGGCGGGTAGCATGAGCGGAATGCAGCGACCGGATTCATCGAAAATGGTCGACAATTTATTTTCAAAGCTGGATACCAAAGGCCAGGGATATATCGAGAAGAGCGATTTTCAGGGCGCGTTTGATAAAGTCGCTTCGAAAAGCGCCAGCGCGGACGATGTCTTCAAGGCGTTGGATGGCAATGATGACGGCAAAATCACCAAGCAGGAAATGTCAGACAGCGTCACAAAACTTGCTGACCAGCTCGTCAGCCAATTGCAAAATATGCGAATGAGCGGCATGGGCGGTGTCGGTATGTCGAAGAGCGATATTAGCAGCATGGCAGACAGCAGCGGCAGCGCATCACAACAACTGAACGAACTGGCTCAGAATTTTGATGTTGCTGACACGAATCAGGATGGAACTATCAGTGCGCAGGAATTAATGGCCTATCAGGCATCGAATTCAGCCACTTCGTCCACCAGCGGTGTGCAAAATGGCGATGCTCAGGTTATGGCTAGAATCATGGATATGATGACCACGTATGGCGCCACAGCTCAAGACGAGCAAACCAGTGGCGGCACCATTTCAACGGCAGTATAAGCAAGCGGGGGCATATCTTGCCCCCACTGCCCCATTTATTAAATCGACCAGACAGAATTATTTATCCGAGGACAACCTGACATGCAAAAAAACCGCAATTTCATCTTCAACCTTTTCGCCTCCTCCCTGTTATTCGTCGTATCCGGTGCGCAGGCGGGCGAGCCTCTCGCCTTGCAGCAGGTTATGAGAGACCTGGGTAAAAACATGCAAGTCATCACTGACGGCATTTCCCGTGGCGACTGGGAACAGGTGGAAAAAACCGCGCCACTGATCGCCGACCACCCACAGCCACCCTTCTCCGAAAAGCTGCGCATCATGAGCTTCATGGGCACCAACATGGGCAAATTCAAGGCTCATGACAGCGAAACAAACAAGCAGGCTCAGGCGGTGGGCAAGGCAGCAAAGGCCAAAGACGGGCAGGGTGTGATTCTTGCCTTCCAGCAGCTCCAAACCAGCTGCTACAGTTGCCACAGCGAATTCCGCAAACCCTTTATCGAGCATTTCTATGGCAAGAAAAGCGCTGATCTGTGATACAACCCGATCACACCATTAACATTACAGGAGTCATTTCATGAAGATACGCTCACAACAACGCACCCCCCTTATCGGGTTGATTTCTCTGATTGCAGTCGGTTTCGGATTGCTGACTATCAAGGAAGGCGGCACCATCCTGTTTGGCGACGAAGCGACACGCGCTACGGCCGGCAACTATGTGCCGTTCGTACTCTGGTTTAATTTTGTAGCGGGCTTTGCCTACGTTGTCGCCGGCATCGGCTTGTGGCTACAACAACGCTGGTCAGTTTGGCTGGCCACCAGCCTCGCCGCAGCGACAGCCCTCACGTTCGCCGCCTTTGGCATACATGTGCTTCTTGACGGGCTTTACGAAAAACGTACGGTAATCGCCATGAGCATGCGAACGCTGGTGTGGTCAACCATCGCAGCCCTTGCCTGGCGCCAGCTGGTGTGGCGCCGGATATGATGTCATGCTGCTGTGCCGCTTATAACGCAGCACCGCATAAACGACGAAATGCGATGAACCCGCCTTGCTTCCGTCATTTGCCGACACGACAGAAAAAAGCCGTGTGGGTGTGGGTGCTGCTTTTTCACATCGTACCGGCACAAGCCGCCAATGAAAACATTTCCGGCCTTGAGGATTGCAAGGCAGATGAGGTCGTCAGATTTCGCGGGGGAACAGCCAGACTGGAGAACGACCTTTTTACCGGCACTGACCAGAATTACACCAATGGCGTGGCATTCACCGCCATTTCGCACGACATCGCCGGCAAGCTTAGAGTCGAATGCCTGCCCACGCCGGTGCGACTGCATGCTGAACTGATCAAATTTATGAACCCCGACTTTTGGGCCGATGCACAAAATCCTGACCACACGCAAAACGTGACGGTGAAGTTTGGCCAATCCATGTTTACACCAAAAGATCCGGCCAGAACTGATTTGATCACGGGCGATCGGCCTTATGCGGGCTTGCTGTACGTAGGCATGTCGTGGAATCGCAGGAAACATGAACCCCTAAGCAACTCGGAAATGCTCGATACGCGCGAGATCACCCTGGGTGTCATCGGCCCGTGGGCTCTTGCGGAACAATCACAAAACCTGTTTCACGATGCCATCGGTGCCGCCAGATTTCTCGGCTGGCAACATCAGTTGAAAAATGAGCCTGCACTGCAACTGGCCATGGATCGCAAGTTCAAGGACTATCGCGAAACGGGCGCAATCATGCCGGGCTTCTCCGCCGATTCGATACGCTCACTGGGACTGCGGCTAGGCAACATCGAAACCTCCGCTAGCCTGGGCATAGAGGGACGTATCGGCTGGAATCTGCCGAACGACTTCGGCACTTATCCGATCAGACCGGGTGCCGAAAATCGCCCGCCCTCCGCAGCGTCCATCCACAGCGGCTCCGACGATGCCTCTTCTGCGGTCGCCAGGCCGCAACCGGGGATACACCTGTTCGGGACGATGGAAACGAAGCTCATCGCTCATGACTTTTCGCTCGACGGCAACCTCTTGCAATCAAGCCATAGCGTCACTCGCCGACCATGGGTTGCCCAGGCTGCCATCGGCATCAGCGCTCAGGGCATGATGGCCGGGCACGGTACCAAATTAGCCGTGATGCGTGTTTACCGTTCGCGGGAATTCGAAGAGCAGGGAGCAAGCCAGGCTTATGGCTCCGTCGCACTAAGCATTGAGTTCTAACGGGCCGCTGCAAAACTATTGAGATTTTATGGGGCGCGTTAAGACAGTATTCTGGCGGAGGGCGGAGTTGTTCAGTGGTCACTACATCTGCGAACATTTCATCCCTCACCCCAGGGAACGCTCTGCTTGCGTCCGGCTCACCGGTCAAACCCGGGTGCACTCTCACCCGCCACGCTCCAAAACATAAAGGGCACTCTGACGAGTGCCCTTTATTATCTGGCGGAGAGGGAGGGATTCGAACCCTCGGTAGCGTATAACGCTACGCCTGATTTCGAGTCAGGTACATTCGACCACTCTGCCACCTCTCCGGGACGCGAATTCTACCAGATACCGGCAATTTGGTGCAGAATGATGGCATGCGCAGACACGAGATTTTAATCAGGTCATTACAGATCGGCACTTTTCTGTCGTTGTTGATGTTCGGCTATTCCAGCCTGGACAAGGCGCTGCCTTCCTGGCGAGACGAAGAGCTGGTCGTTGTCATTTCGCAGAACACGACCCTTTCGGACGAAGAATTTTCCAAACAGCTGGCGCAGCATTTCGCCAATTATCTGGGCGTGCCGCTGAAAATAGTGCTGATTCCGGCAGAGCAAATTGAAACCCACTTTCGTAATCACCGCGCCCACTTCTCCGCATCCGGCTTCAGGCTGGACGAAAAAAACAAAGCGCTGCTTTTTGGTCCGGGCTATTTACCTGTGCGCGAACAGGTGGCATTCAATCAGAATCAGCGCGCCCCGCGTCACCTGAACGAACTCGTCGGCAAGCGTATCGCCGTGGTGGCGGGCTCAAATCACGAGAAGGCGCTGATCGCACTTAAGCAGGACATGCCCGAGCTGAGCTGGGAATCCCGCACGAAGCAAACCACCGTTGAAGATTTGCTCACAGAAATCGCGCAGGACAAACTGGACTTCACCATTGCCAATCACGAACAAATTGAGCAGATGCTCAATTACTTCCCCAATCTTGCCGTCGCGTTCGACATCGGCAAGCCTTCCAAACTGGCATGGGCCTTTCCGGCTGATGCAGATAACGCGCTGATTGCCGCATCCGAACAATTCTTTGCCGGTATCAAGAAAAATGGGGATTTGAACAAACTGCTGGATCGTTACTATGGCCACAACGACAGGCTGGCGCCCCTAGACGCGGCCGCATTCATCAAACAAACCAGCCTGACCCTGCCCAGGTTTCAGAGCTTATTCGAAGAGGCTGGCAGGGCGGTCAACGAGGACTGGCGTCTGATTGCCGCAATCGCCTATCAGGAATCACACTGGGACCCGCTGGCGACTTCTTTCACTAACGTGCGCGGCATGATGATGCTGACCGAAGCGACAGCCGACCGCATGAACGTATCCAACCGCCTCGATGCCCGCGAAAGCACACTCGCAGGCGCCAAATATCTGCAACTGCTAAAGAAACAACTTCCATCACGCATCCAGGAACCCGAACGCACCTGGCTGGCACTGTCCTCCTACAATCAGGGGCAGGGACATCTTGAGGATGCACGCGTCCTGACAAAACGGCAGGGCGGCAATCCTGATTCCTGGGTAGAGGTGAAAAAATGGCTGCCCTCATTAAGCAACCCTAAGCATTTTCAGAATCTGAAATACGGCTATGCGCGCGGCGGAGAAGCCGTGATTTTCGTGGAAAATATCCGCGCCTATTACGACATGCTGACCCGGCTCACCAGCGAAACCGCCACACCCCAGAAACACGACTACCAGCTGATCAGCACACGTAAAAACCCCGCCTTTTCTCTGCACGCGCAAGGCAAGACCAGACTGTCACCCGACAGCACGGCGCGGTCTGGCTCGACCTACTCCCTGTCACCCTGACGATGCTCTGCAAGCTGTCGCTCGATACGCTCCAGACGTGCGGCGATATCCTGCAGCATCACCCCGGTATCACGTTCCTCGCGTTCGATCTTTTGCACATCTGCGCCGACAAAGAAGGCCGACAGGTTGGCGGTCAGCAATGACACCAGCACGACCCCGAACAGGATCAACAAGGCGCCGAACACCCTGCCCGCCGGACTCGACGGCACGATGTCGCCATAACCCACGGTGGACATCGTCACCCACGCCCACCACATGCCGTCCCACACCGTGCCGATAGACGGGTCGATGCGCACCACCAGCACGGCCGACAACAGCATGGTGATCAATGCCACGACCAGCGTGGCGCCCAGCTGATGGTAGGACAGAAGTTTACGTATCGTGCGCGACATGCGCGTAAACAGCACCAGCAGCAGGCGCAAGTTCCGCAGCAATCCTGCCAGCGGGGTATAAGCCCAGAGCAGCGGTATGCTGCCGACGATGATGAGGGAATTCATCCAGTTATGCTTCAGATAACGCCGTTTGTTTTTGGTCAGAGCGGTCAACAACACGGTTTCACTGAAGAAGGCCAGCCACACCAGCCATTCGGCGATGCGTTCCGTCAAGGGAGACATACTGCCGCTCTCGCCCAGATACCACTGAAAGGGTATCCACAGCGCGACGCACAGCATCGGCCATTCCAGCCGTCTTCCCCACAGACGCGCGGCAGGTGTCTCGCTTTCATCAACGCCTGCGATACCGAGCCAGTGGACGATAGCCATTTAGCGAGCCAGCTTTTCCAGGCCGCCCATGTAAGGCCGCAGCACCTCGGGAATCACGATACTGCCGTCAGTCTGCTGGTAATTTTCCAGCACGGCGACCAGCGTGCGTCCGACCGCCAGACCCGAACCGTTCAGGGTATGCAGCAATTCCGGCTTGCCTGCGCTGTTCCTGAAACGCGCCTGCATGCGGCGCGCCTGGAACGCCTCGAAACTGCTGCATGACGAGATTTCGCGGTAGGTGTCCTGCGCGGGCAGCCACACCTCGATGTCATAGGTGATGGCGGATGAAAAACCGATGTCGCCGCTGCACAGCCTGACCACGCGGTAATGCAAACCCAGCTTCTGCAATATCATCTCGGCGTGTCCCAGCAACTGTTCCAGCGCGGCAGGCGACTCATCGGGATGTACCATCTGCACCAGTTCCACCTTTTCGAACTGGTGCTGGCGTATCATGCCGCGCGTATCGCGTCCTGCCGAGCCTGCCTCTGAACGGAAGCACGGCGTGTGTGCGACAAACTTCAGCGGCAATTGCTCCAGCGGCACGATCTCGTCGCGCACCATATTGGTGACAGGCACTTCGGCGGTCGGGATCAGATAAAAATTCTGCTCTCCCCCCTCACCCATCTGACGCGGCACGCGGAACAGATCCTCTTCAAACTTGGGCAGCTGACCCGTGCCGCGCATCGAGGCGGCATTCACCAGATACGGCACATATACTTCGGTATAGCCGTGCTGATCGGTGTGCGTATCCAGCATGAATTGCGCCAGCGCCCGGTGCAGCCTGGCCAGCCCGCCCTTCAGCACCGAGAAGCGCGCGCCGGAAATCTTCGCCGCCGTCTCAAAATCCAGACCGCCCAACCCCTCACCCAGCTCGACATGATCTTTCACCGCGAAATCGAATACCGGCGCGCTGCCGACACGGCGCAACTCCTGATTGTCCGCCTCAGAAGCGCCGACCGGCACGCTCTCGTGCGGCATATTCGGCAACCCTTCCAGCATGATTTGCAATTCCGCCTGCAATTCAACCAGTTGCACCTCTGTCGTTTTCAGCTCGTCGCCGACCAGCGCCACTTCAGCCATGATGGCCGTGGTGTCCTCGCCCTTGGCCTTCGCCTGCCCGATCAGTTTGGACGCACTGTTGCGCCTGGACTGCAACTCCTGAGTGCGCATCTGTATGGCTTTGCGCCGCACTTCCAGCTCATGAAAACGCGCCGTATCCAGCACAAAACCCCGTGTAGCCAGCCGTGCCGCCACACCCTCCAAATCACTGCGCAAAAGCTGAATATCCAACATGCTGTATTTCCTTATTTGAAAGCGGACACGACCACGGTACGTCCAAGACGGATGGTCCTGGAATTATGTTGCATGACATAAGGCTCATTTTCCCTGCCCAGCGTATGGTAGCGATCGCGCTCCAGACGCAGGAACCGGCCCCACCCCAGACAAACCAGCGGCGCAAACAGGATGCTCAACAGCCTGGAACTAGCCTGCAGCTTATCGGTGGCCAATTGCAGATCACGAAAATCGCAGTCCAGCATGGCGTGAGCCAGATAAAAATAGGGGATGGGAGTGATATGGCCGCTGGTATTGAATCTATCCTGATTCTTGACCGGCAAGGGGCCGAACAGATTGGCAAAACCCGTCACCAGATAACGCAGGCGCGATTTCATGTTGAGCACATTGGGCGTGGTGACCACCATCAGCCCGCCCGGTTTCAACACGCGCCTGATTTCGCGCAGCACGGCACGGTAATTTTCCACATGCTCCAGCACTTCCGAACAAGTCACCAGATCAAAACTTTCATCCTCATAAGGCAGGGGATGGGTATTCAAATCCAGCTGGGTAATCGGCACATCCTTGAGCGCAAAACGCTCGATATGATAGTCGCACGCCCGTGCCTCCAGCTTTGGCCAGTTCTGGCGCAGCAGGGCAAGCAGATCACCCGTGCCCGCACCGATATCCAGACAGCGCGGCGTATCATGTTTCAACCGTTGTTTGACGACCTGCTCAACCGAGCTGTATATCGCATCATTACACATGGCATCTCTCTACTTTATGTTTTTCGCCGCGGCATCCAGTTCACGGAGCCGCGCCAGTTTTTCGGCGATTTTGCCTTCCAGCCCGCGATCCGTAGGCTGATAAAAATCCATGTTCGGCATGCCGTCCGGAAAGTACCGCTCCCCCGCCGCATAACCGTCCGCCTCGTCGTGCGCGTAACGATAATCGCGCCCGTAATCGAGCTGTTTCATCAATTTGGTCGGTGCGTTGCGCAGATGCAGCGGCACTTCCCGCGAGCCATCCTTGGCCACGAAGGCGCGGGCGGCATTATACGCGACATAACCCGCGTTCGACTTGGGCGCGCAAGCCAGATAGATCACGGCTTGCGCCAGCGCCAGCTCGCCCTCGGGCGAACCAAGCCGCTCATAGGTCTGCGCCGCATCATTGGCCAGCTGAATGGCGCGCGGATCGGCCAGGCCGATGTCTTCCCACGCCATGCGCACAATGCGCCGCGCCATATAGCGTGCATCCGCCCCGCCGTCCAGCATGCGCACCAGCCAGTACAGCGCAGCATCCGGACTGGAGCCGCGCACCGATTTGTGCAGTGCGGAAATCTGGTCGTAGAACGCTTCGCCCCCCTTGTCGAAACGACGCAGATTCTGCGCCAGTGTGTTATCGAGGAACGCACTGTCTATCACACTGATCGCGGCTGTTTCTGCGGCAGTCTGCAACTGCTCCAGCACATTCAACAGGCGGCGCGCATCGCCGTCTGCATAGCCGATGATGCGCTCGCGGGCATCATCGGCAAAGACTATCCCCGGCAGCGCCACCTGCTGCGCACGCTCGAACAACTCTCCCAGTTCATCGAGTGACAAGGCGTGCAACACATACACCTGCGCGCGCGACAGCAGCGCGTTGTTTACTTCAAAGGAGGGATTCTCGGTGGTTGCGCCGATAAAAGTCACCAGACCCTGTTCGACGAAGGGCAGAAACGCATCCTGCTGCGACTTGTTGAAGCGATGCACCTCGTCCACGAACAGGATAGTGTGACGCCCGTTCTGCTGCAGTACGCGTTGCGCCTCGGCAATCGCCTCACGGATGTCTTTTACACCCGACAGCACGGCGGACAGCAGCATGAATTCGGCATCGAAGGCCGAAGCCATCAGTCGCGCCAGCGTGGTCTTGCCCACCCCAGGCGGCCCCCACAAAATCATCGAGTGCAGCTTGCCGGACTGAAATGCCAGGCGCAACGGACGTCCTTCGCCCAGCAGATGCGACTGACCGATCACCTCATCGATGTGTTTCGGGCGCAAGCGTTCAGCGAGCGGTGCATCGGGTTGCGCGGCGGCGAACAAATCACTCATTCCGCACTTCCGCCCGCCAACTGTCTGACCATACGATTACCCAGCAATGAGCGCATCTGGCTGATGGCAATATTGTTTAACTGCGTCAGACGCGCAACCTGCTCTAGCCCTTGATGGATCAGCACCGCATTAATGCTTTCCAGATTCGACAACACCACCAACTGCTCCAGCGTGGCCAAGTCACGCATATTACCCGCCACCTGTGGATTCGCTTGCCGCCATTGCGCAACCGTCGAACCAAACAACGCGACATTCAGCAAGTCCGCCTCGCTGGCGTAGATAATGCCCGTCTGCGCCTTGGTTAAGCGCGACGGAATCAAACGCTCCTTGATAGCATCGGTGTGTATCTTGTAATTGACCTTGGACAAGGTGCGCTGAAAACTCCACTCCAGCGACTTTGAACGTGCCTCTTCGTCTTTAAGACGCTGGAATTCCTTGATGAGATAGAGCTTAAACTCGGGACTCAGCCACGAGCCAAACTCGAAGGCAATATCGCGATGAGCGTAAGTGCCGCCGTAGCGCCCCGCTTTTGCATACAGCCCAATCGCACCCGTGGCATCTATCCATTTTTTGGCGGACAAGAAAAAACTATTACGCCCAGCCTCATTTCTAATTCCCTCGAATTCGGGGGAATTAGAATTAAAGCTAGGATTGTTGAGTTGCTCCCACACCCCCAAAAACAGCACCGTGTCTTTGTTCTTGAGCCATTGCTCAATCAATGCACTACCGCCATCAAAATTCTTGACCATATCGGTGAGCGAGATGTAATCCTGCTCCTCGCGGGTGACGATGGTGATGTCACCGCCTTTGACATTGATGGTGCGATTTTTCACCCAACTAATCTCCGGCGATCACATCCGCGCCCACAGGCGGTGTGAACTGAAACTGGGCTGCGGCAAGTTTAGGATTGCGTTGCATGGCAAAAAAACGCAACACGGTTTTATGGCCAAAAGTGTCATTCAGCTCCATAACAACCAGTCCGGCATCCGCATCGAATCCCATCAACACCGCCGAAAAGCTGCTTTCCTGCGCTTTGGGTGTGGCTTGCAGCCAGTCCAGTCCTTCGCGCTGCCCGGCTTCCTTGAGCACAAAACCGCGTTCGATCTCATTGCTGCCCGCCAGCAGGGCGGCCGGACTGCTGCCCAGCGCCGCATCCAGCTTCTTGACGGTTACCTGATTCAGATCCTTGTCATACAGCCAGAATTTCGCGCCATCGCCGACGATGATCTGCTCGTAAGGTTTCTGGTAAGTCCAGCGGAAACGGCCGGGGCGCTGAAACTGCATCACGCCGGAGGCGCTCTGCATCCGCTTGCCATTCTGTTCCAGCACCACCTGAGTAAAATTCGCCTGCGCGGAATGGGTGCCGGCAATAAAGCTCTTCAACTTTTCGATGGCACCGGCATGACCGTTGAGCGGCAGAACTGCCAGTAAGAGTGCAACGATATATTTCATTATTTTTCTCTGTAGAAGGATTGAGCTAAAGGCCAGGACAGCAGGTTTTCCTCAATCCTCAATCCTCAATCCTCATTCCTGTCTTGCAGGCGCGATCACTTCGCGATTGCCATTGCTCTGCATAGGCGTGACGATGCCTGCTGCTTCCATTTGTTCGACCAGACGCGCGGCGCGGTTGTAGCCTATGCGCAGATTGCGTTGCACCAGCGAGATCGAAGCGCGACGGGATTTGACCACGATCTCTACTGCCTGATCGTACAGCGGGTCTGATTCGGCATCCAGCGTCGGCGACACGCCGCCGTCATCCGATGCGTCTTCGAGGGAATTGAGCACGCCGTCTATATATTGCGGCTCGCCCTGCGCCTTCAGGTATTCGGTAATGCGATGCACTTCCTGATCTGAGACGAACGCGCCATGCACGCGCTGCGGATAGCCTGTGCCGGGCGGCAGATACAGCATGTCACCCTGCCCCAGCAGTGCTTCCGCACCCATCTGATCGAGGATGGTGCGCGAATCTATCTTGGATGACACCTGAAACGCCACACGCGTCGGCACGTTCGCCTTGATCAGGCCGGTGATCACATCGACCGAGGGACGCTGAGTCGCCAATACCAGATGTATCCCCGAAGCACGCGCCTTTTGTGCCAGACGTGCGATCAGTTCTTCTATTTTCTTGCCGACCACCATCATCAAATCGGCCAGTTCGTCGATAAACACCACGATCAGCGGCAATTCCTCCAGCGCTTCCGGGTCATCGGGGGTGAGCGAGAACGGATTAGTGAGCGGCTGACCTGCCTTGATGGCTTCGCGGTGCTTCTGGTTGAAGCCTGCGATGTTGCGCACGCCGAAATGGGACATCAGCCGGTAACGCTTATCCATCTCCTGCACGCACCAGTTGAGCCCGGACGCCGCCTGACGCATATCCGTCACCACCGGACAGAGCAGATGCGGAACGCCCTCATAGACCGACAACTCCAGCATTTTGGGATCGATCAGCAACATACGCACCTGTTGCGGCGTGGCTTTATAAAGAATGCTGAGTATCATGGCATTGATCCCCACCGACTTGCCCGAACCGGTCGTTCCCGCCACCAGCACATGCGGCATCTTCGCCAGATCCGCCACGACCGGCTTGCCGGAAATATCCTTGCCCATCGCGATGGTCAGCATGGAGCCCATTTGCGCGTATACCTGAGAACTGAGAATTTCCGACAGATGCACCATCTGCCGTTTGGGATTAGGCAACTCCAGTGCCATATAGCTCTTGCCAGGTATGGTCTCAACCAGGCGGATACTGACCACCGACAGCGCGCGTGCCAGATCGCGCACCAGGTTGGTGATCTGACTGCCCTTCACGCCGACCGCAGGTTCAATCTCGTAGCGCGTGATGACCGGGCCGGGATAAGCGGCCACCACTTTGACCTCCACGCCAAAATCTTTCAGCTTGTGTTCAATCAATCGCGAAGTGAATTCCAGCGTATCGGCGGAAACGGTCTCGACCTGATGGGTCGCCGGGTCAAGCAAATGCAGGGGTGGCAACGGCGAATCGGGCATATCGGCGAACAGCGTAATCTGTTTTTCTTCGCTTACCCGCGCCGACTGAGTCACTTCCATCAGCGGCATTTCGATGCGTATCGGCTGATGCACCTCGACGCGCTTCTTCTCCACTTCAACGACTGCGCTGCGCTGACTGGTGGCCTGTGCACCGATGCGTCTGTCCTGACGCGTCTGCCAGTACTGTTGCACTCCGCAATAAGCGGCTTCCATCTGCGTACCCAGCCAGTCCATGAATCGCAACCACGACAGGCCGCTAAACACGCTAAAACTACTCGCCATCAACGCCAGCAGCAGCAAGGTTGCGCCGGTAAATCCCAGCAAGCGCGTCAGCGCGTCACCGATCAGCAGACCGAACATGCCGCCCGGCACCAGAGGCAGGGACGCTTCCAGGGTATATAAACGGATAGCTTCAAGCGCGCTGCTGGCGAGCAACAACACAACAAAGCCGGCTATCGAAACCCACAGCGCGCGTTTACTGAAGATGCTGTCCGCCCGCAAATTACGATAACCTGCCCATAGCTGCTGCAACATGAACAGCACCAGCCACCATGCCGAAAAACCAAACAGATAAAACAGCAGGTCGGACAAATAAGCGCCCAGCACCCCCGCAGGATTATCGATCTGCGTGCCGGCTACACTATGCGACCAGGCCGAATCAGCCGGATTGTAGCCATACATGGCCACGGCGAAATACAGCGCCCCGGCCACCAGCAGCAGCCAGCGCGATTCGCGCAGCAAACTGAACAGCTTGTTTCCCGGAAATTCATCAACCGATTCAGCCATGCTCAACCCCGACCAGACCCAGCTGCTCGGCAGCACGCACCGCTTCCAGACGACTCTTGACATTGAGTGCCAGATACACGGCAGCCACATGGATTTTGACGGTGCCTTCGGCCAGATGGAAGGCGGATGCGATCTCCTTGTTGCTTCTCCCTGCGCAAAGCAGCTGCAAGACCTCCAGCTGCCGGGGTGTCAGGCCAAACCCGCTGGCCTGCGAATTGCGCTTGTCGACCGGCCCCGTGTCAAGCGCGTGATGACGCAATATTTCCGGGGGGACATACACGCCGCCGGACAACACCAGTTTCAGCGCATCCAGCATGGTCTGCTCGTTCGAGCTCTTGCTGACAAAACCCGCCGCCCCGTAATTCATCACCTTTTCCATGTTTGCGCTTCCTTCCTCGGCGGAGATCACCACCACCGGTATATGCGGATAACGCTGATGAAAATAGCTAACGGATCTCGGCCCGTCACTGCCGGGCATATGCAAATCCAGCAGCGCCAGATCCATATCCGGATGCAGCGCCGCAAGCTTTAAACAATCCAGAAAATTTCCCGCCTCCAATATTTCCACCACCCCGGACAGTTGCTGCAATAATTAGCACATCCATCCCCAGAACAAAGAGTGGTCATCTGCCATCAATATTTTCATAATTTCCCCCCGGATAAGTTAGTCTTGCTCAAATGGACGTCAATCATAACATCCGGCAGCCCCAAAAAAACGCGGTCTGCAACAGATGCGTACAGTCTCCTCATGCACGACCGCCAGCCTGGCCTTGTACACAGGCGCTACGATTTTCCCAGCGCCAGCAGCAGGCGTATGTCCTCTGTCAGCCACTCGGCCCTCTGCCCGTAGGGTGCAAGCAGGCGCACTTTGCCCTTGCCGTCTATCAGAAATGTACCGGCGCTATGATCCATGTTATAGCCTGACTTGGACGGTTGTTTCTGGTACATCACGTCAAAGGCCCTGGCAGTCTGAGCGGTGGCGAGTGCATCACCATACAGCCCCAGAAAGGAAGCATGAAATGCTGGCACGTACTGTGCCAGCAATTCGCGGTCATCGCGCTCCGGATCAACGGTAACGAACAGCACTTGCACACTGTCAGCATCCGCGCCCAGCGTTTCCATTGTCTGGCGCAAATCGGCCATCGTGGTCGGGCAGACATCCGGGCAATGCACATAACCAAAGAATAACACCACCACTTTGCCGCGAAAATCAGCCAGCGTGCGCGGCGTGCCGTGGTGATCCGTTAATTTGAAATCTGCCCCGGCATACTTTGCCCCCACCTCGCTGGCATGAAACGGCGAAGGCAGCTTGGGCTCCCCGCACCCGGAAAACAACAACACCGCCATCAGTATCAAAGCGTTACGCAGCAACATGACAACTCCCCGCCCAGCCGTTTACATAAAAGGTATAGCCCACTTTAGCCAGACCATACACACCGAAGCTTGCCACCAGCAATCCCGCACCCATGCGCACCTGTGGTGATTGCACCCAACGCTTGATACTTTCCCAGAACAGGCCGATAGCCAGCAAATTCGGCAATGTTCCCAGACCGAACGCCAGCATCACCAGCGCCCCGCTTTCAGCCTGACCACTGGCCAGCGCTGTAACCAGCACGCTATAGACCAGGCCACAAGGCAACCAGCCCCACAGCGTACCCAGAAAGAATGCGCGCAACGGCGTCGTAACGGGAAACAGGCCGCGCGTCAGCGGCTGGATGCGCTTCCACAACACGCGTCCCAGACCTTCAATGCGCCGCACCGCCCCCCATATTCCGGCGAGATACAGCCCCAATGCGATCAGCATCAGGCTGGACAAGGCAAACAACAGATGCTGCATCGGCACCACATCGCGCAACAGTAGTCCGGCTTGTCCCACCGCGCCGGCCAGCGCGCCAGCCAACGTATAACTCGCCACACGGCCGCTGTTGTAAGCCAGATGGAACGGCCAGCGCGCACCCTTCCCGGGCAATTGGGTGGTGAGAATGCCCACCAGGCTGCCGCACATACCCAGACAATGCACGCCACCCAACAGGCCGACAAAAAACACCGCGATAATGCTGAATTCAGTCATGAAGTGGTCAGTGGTCAGTGGTCAGTGGTCAGTGGTCAGTCGGATTTTGGCGGTTTAACAGGGCGAAATCCAAATATCTTGCTGCATCCGTCGCATCCGGCGAGCTGTCAAAATGCGGCACGATACCCAGCAATGGCGCAGCGATGCGCTGCTGTAAAGCGGCGATATTCTCATTGAGCATAGCCATTTGTCCATCCACACAGTTCGCTACCCATCCCGCCAACTTCAGCCCTCTGGCGGCAATGGCCTGCGTCGTAAGCAGCGCGTGATTCAGACAACCCAGCTGCATGCCCACCACCAGAATGACCGGCAATTTCAGCTGCCTTGCCATATCTGCGCCGTCCTGCTCCGCATTCAGCGGCACCAGGAATCCACCCGCGCCTTCGACAATGACCACATCCGCCTGTCCCGCCAACTCCCGATAGGAAGTCACGATGCGATCCAGATTGATGCGTATACCCGCAAACTGCGCGGCCAGGTGTGGCGCAACCGCCTGAGTGAAACAATAGGGATTGACCTGACCGTAAGTTGCGAGCACATTGCCAGCGGCACGCAAATGCTGAGCATCATCGTTGTGATCATGTTCATCACAGCCTGCCGCGACGGGTTTAAAGCCGACCGCGCGCAGACCCTGATCCGCAAAACCGTGAAGCAAGGCGCAACTGACCAGCGTCTTGCCGACATCGGTATCCGTACCTGTAATGAAGTAGCTCATTTTATTTTGAACGATGTCTTGATAATGGCCGAGCCATCGCTGCTCAGGCGCGCTTGCGGCTTCCAGGCATGACCATAGATGACTTCATAGGTGGCAGGCAATTTTCCGTCACGACGCAGCTTTTCATAATTTTCCAGCAGACGCGCCCAGGCATTTTTCCCCATCAGGCCCTGCCCACGCCCCGCCGTCGCGTTGTGCGCGCCTATGGTCTTGAGGTCCTGCAACACCCCGCGCACATCGTCGTAAGTCAGCGTCATGTATTCCATATCCATCACCGGCTCGGCAAAGCCCGCCTGCATCAGCATGTCGCCTATGTCGTGCATGTCGGCAAAGCGGTTCAGATGACTGCGTTCGTCCACGCCGTTGAATGCCTGCCGTAATTCCTTCAAGGTGTCCGGCCCGAAGGTGCTGAACATCAATAAGCCTTCTGTTTTCAGCACGCGCTGCAATTCCACAAAAGTCGCCGGCAAGTCGTTGCACCACTGCACCGCCAGATTCGACCACACCATGTCAACGCTGCCCGATGCCAGCGGCAAGGCTTCTACATCCGCGCACAACTGCCTCACGCCGCCGAACAGCTTCTGCCACCAGCTTGAATGGCTACGCGCGTTCTGCAACATGCCGATGGCGATATCCAGCGAGATCACCGTTGCTGCCGGATATTTTTCCGCCAGCTTGCGCCCGCCCCAACCCGTTCCACTGCCTGCATCCAGCAGTTGAGCAGGTTGCAGCTTGATGTAATCCAGCCGCTCCAGCATGCGGGTGCACACTTCGCGCTGCAACACCGCTGTTGCATCATAAGCGGCCGCTGCACGGCTAAAGGAGCGCCGCATCCTCTTCTTATCTATAACAAATTCATCCATGCAAAAAACCCACCAGCTGTTTTACAAATATATCGGGATGCGACAGAAAAGGAGCATGTGCCGCACCCCTGATCGTTGCCAGTCGCGCATTCGGCATCTGAGCCGCAAGATAGTGTGAGGCTGGCAAAGGCGTGAGCGTATCACGTTCTCCGGCTATCACCAGCGCGGGCTGAACAACTTCCGGCAGGACGACACGTAAATCACAGTCTCGCAAAATCTCCAGACCGGATTGCAACGCCGCCAGATCCGGTTCGCCGCGACTAAGCAGGCTGTGGCGCAAGGTCACCAGCAGCTCTCGTTCCTGTTCGCTGCCACGCACCTGTAGCGCGAGGAAACGGCGCAAGGTCGGCAGGTAATCCTGCTGCAATGAGGCGGAAAAAGCAGCCAGCGTATCAGCGGCCATCGCGCAGGGCCAGTCGGTTTGCTGCACAAAACAGGGGGTCGAAGACACCAGCACCAGACGATTCACCTGTTGCGGATAGCGCAGCGCCCAGCGCAACGCGACCTGCCCGCCCAGCGACCAGCCGCAGACTGTGAGCGGCCCGATGTCAGAAAATTGCTCGGCCAGCTGGTCGACGATGGAATCAAGATAGCGAGTGGTGAGTGGTGAGTGGTGAGTGTGCGGTTCGGCGCTGACCACTGGCCACTTACCACTTCCCGCACTATGCCCATGCCCCGGCAAATCCACCGCCAGCACCTGAAAATGCTGCGCCAATTGTTCCGTCACCCCGCCCCACATCCCGCCGTGCATGCCCCAGCCGTGGATGAGCAACAAAGGCGCGCCCTCACCGCTGGTTTCAACGTGCAAGTTCACGCAAGGCCTCCAGAAGACGACTTACACCCGCTGCACTGTGCGCGGCGGACAGGGTAATGCGCAGTCGCGCCGTTCCGGCGGGCACGGTGGGCGGGCGGATCGCCGCAACCCAGATACCGCGTTCGCGCAAGGCCATACTCAAATCCAGCGCCGCCTGATTTTCACCGATTAACAGCGGCTGAATTGCCGTATCCGACGGCATCAATGCCCAGGGCAAACCCTGCAACCCGGCGCGCAACTGCGCAATCAGGCTGTGCAGATGCGCGCGCAAAGCGTCGCCCTGCTCTATCAATCTCAGGCTTTCCAGCAGCGCAACCGACAAGGCGGGCGGCGTTGCCGTAGTGTAAACATAACTGCGCGCACTGTTGACCAGCGTGTCGATCACCACCTGACCAGCCGCGACGAACGCGCCAAATACACCGGCGGACTTGCCCAGCGTCGCCATGTAGATGATACGCTGCGAGTCCAGACCGAAATGTGACAGCGAGCCGCGCCCCTGCTCACCCGTCACGCCATAGCCATGCGCGTCGTCCACCAGCAACCAGGCGTCGTAAGCCTCGCATAACGCCAGCAGTTCCGGCAACCGCGCCCTGTCGCCATCCATGCTGAACACCGCATCGGTGCAGATCAGCTTGCGCCCTTTCCCGCCCTGAGCCAGCAGGGTGTCGAGTTGCGCGATGTCGTTATGGCGATAGCGCTTCACGGTGGCACGTGACAGCGACATCGCGTCATTCAGCGAGGCATGATTGAGTTTGTCGGCAAACACGGTATCGCCACGGCCCACCAGGGCCTGCACCACGCCGAGGTTGGCCATATAACCGGTTGAGAACAACAACGCGGCGGGCTTGCCGACAAAGGCCGCCAGTTCATCTTCAAGTTGTTCGTGCGGAGAAAAATGTCCGCTCACCAGATGCGCCGCGCCCGCGCCCGCGCCCCACTGCTGCGCGCCCTGCTGCAGCGCGGCGATAAGCTGCGGATGACTTGCAAGCCCCAGATAATCGTTGCTGCAAAAGGCCAGATACGGTTTGCCGTCCACCACGATATGCGGTGACTGCGGACTGGTAACAGTACGCCGCGCGCGCAACAAACCCTGCGCAGCGCGCTCGTCTAATTCAAGCTGAAGTTCAGAAAAAGGCATAAACGCTGTTGACCATAAAACGCATTTTAAAATCAGGCGTGATAATGGCTTTTAGTGTTTGTCGGCAAACGGATACATACCCAGCTTGTCGAGCAGGGCGCGGTCACGTTCCACTTCCGGATTGCCGGTGGTCAACAGTTGCTCGCCATAAAAAATCGAATTCGCCCCCGCCAGGAAGCATAATGCCTGTATCGCATCGGACATCTGCTGCCGCCCGGCGGACAGGCGCACGCGCGCCGTCGGCATGGTGATACGCGCCACCGCGATGGTACGCACGAAATCCAGCGGATCGAGATCGGCCTGATCGGCCAGCGGCGTACCTTCCACCTTGACGAGGTTATTAATCGGCACGCTTTCCGGGTAGGGATTCATGTTCGCCAGTTGCGCGACCAGTCCTGCGCGTTGCGTCAGGTCTTCACCCATGCCGACGATGCCGCCACTGCACACATGCATCCCGGCTTTACGCACCCGCTCCAGCGTATCCAGCCTGTCCTGATAGTCCCGGGTGCTGATGACATCGCCATAAAATTCGGGCGAGGTATCCAGATTGTGATTGTAGTAATCCAGCCCGGCCTGTCTTAGCTGTTCGGTCTGTTCATCGTTCAGCATGCCCAGCGTGGCACAGGTTTCCATGCCCAGTCCGCGCACTGCCTTGACCATATCCACGACGCTCAGCATGTCTGCCTCGGAAGGCTCGCGCCAGGCCGCGCCCATACAGAAGCGATCCGCACCGGCCTGTTGCGCGGCTTTCGCCGCCGACACCACGGCATCCAATTCCAGCATCTTGCGATCTTCCACGCCGGTCGAATGAAACGCGGACTGCGGACAATAACCGCAGTCTTCCGAGCAGCCGCCGGTCTTGATGGACAGCAGCGTGGAGAGTTGCACCTGATTCGGATCGAAATGTTCGCGATGCACCTGCTGCGCGCGATACAGCAGATCGGCAAACGGCAGTCTGAACAAGGCTTCCACCTCATCCACGCCCCAGCGTTGCGGCATGTCAGATTTTTTTACGGGGGAGTGAAACGCGATCGGTGAACTGTTCATGTCTGATTTGTCGGTATGATGCGAATTGATTAGCCGCGCATCATCACGGAAAGGACGACACCTTGTCAATTCTGAGCAAGCCTATGCTAAACATCTGTACAAAATTTGAGCGCCTGCTGCCCGCTCAACCCTGCGTACTATGCGCCGGCATGAGTCGCCACGGCTTATGCTGCAAGGCTTGCGATGCAGCCCTGCCCTATCTCGATGCTGCGCATTGCCCGATCTGCGCGCTGCCCACGCCACAGGGAGAAATCTGCGGTCATTGCCTGAGAAAACCGCCGTCTTTCAACCGCACCCTCGCGGTTTTTGGCTACCGCTTTCCGCTCGACAGATTAATTCGGGCGATGAAATACGAGGAACAACTCGCCCTGTCGCAGCTGTTTTCCGGGAAGCTCATCCAGCTAATCAGCCCGGACAGACTGCCGGATTATGTCATCGCTATGCCGCTGCACCCTGACAAGCTGAAGCGGCGCGGATTTAATCAGGCTCTGCTGATTGCCGCCAGACTGGCCCGTTCGTTTGAGCGCCCTTTGCTGACACAGGCATGCCAGCGGCTGCGCGACACGCCATCCCAGTCCTCTTTATCATGGAAAGCACGCAAGAAGAATGTACGGGGCGCCTTCCGCTGCGACATGGATTTATCTGGGAAACACGTCGCGCTGGTGGATGACGTACTGACGACCGGCGCCAGCCTCAATGCGCTTGCCGATGCCGTTCAAAAGCGCGGCGCAGCCGAAATCAGCGCATGGGTGGTGGCGAGAACACTTCCACACGATCATTCCTGAAAATCCGCAAACGAGTAATTTATCGTGCAAATTCTCCGGGCGCTGTCTTTCATAAGCGGCGATAATTCCCGGATATTGCGCATGAGCGGTTTGCACCTGCGATCCACACCATCCACGACGAGGCTTAGCATATGTTTCATGTCATTCTTTACCAGCCTGAAATCCCGCCCAACACGGGCAACATCATCCGGCTATGCGCCAACACGGGTTGCCAGTTACATCTGATCAAGCCACTCGGCTTTACGCTGGAAGACAAGCAATTGCTACGCGCCGGGCTGGATTATCACGAATTTGCACAGCTGCGCGTCTATGAGGATCTGGCTGAGTGCCTGAGCGCATTTGATCCGGCACGCGTGTACGCGCTCACCACCAAGGCGTCACATCCCTTTCATCACGTGAAATTTCAGGCAGGTGACGCATTCCTGTTCGGGCCGGAGAGTCGCGGCCTGCCCGCTGACGTGCTCAACCAGTTCAAGGCCGAACAGCGTGTGCGCCTGCCCATGCTGCCCGACACCCGCAGCCGGAATTTATCCAACACGGTGGCGGTGGCGGTATATGAGGCGTGGAGGCAGACGGGGTTTGAGGGCATGCTGATTTCGGGTGATTGCTAAAAACGTGCTTTCCAGTATGCTTAAAACCGCATAGACCGGCGGCCTGAATAACAACCAACCTCTTTGAAAAGGCAAAAATGAATACTGAAAACTTATCGAAAGAACAGCAGGTCTTGTACCTGATGCGCAAAATTCTGGCCAGCGTGGTTAAAGACACGACAACCAAGCCTGGCATGCCCCACCCGCTATCGGACAACACCATTCAGGACATACGCGAGTGCTTCGGCCTGATCTCGGATCGCGAGGCTGAGCTTGCTGAACTGTTGGGGCAGAGCAGGAATGAAAAACCGTATTACAAAGATCAGCCGCAGAAGACCAATGTCATCCATTTGCACATGGACAAATCCTCAGACTAACTCTTGCAACTTCGCTCGGCCCCCGTTGGAACGGGGGCTGTGACATAGTTTATCCGCTATGTCCCCTGATACTCAGACTGCCAGCTTGGCGCCGCGTTTCCAGAGGAAGTAGAGCAGCGGAATCACCAACAGCGTCAGCGCCGTAGAAGCGAAGGTACCGAAAATCAGCGACACGGCCAAACCGCCGAAAACCGGATCGGTCACCATGATGGCCGAACCCAGAATAATGGCCAGCGCCGTCAACAGGATGGGCCTGAAGCGGATCGCACCCGCCTCGATAACCGCATCTGAAACGCTGTAACCACGCGCCTCATATTCGATAATGAAATCGATCAGCAACAGGGAATTCCTCACCACGATACCCGCAAGCGCAATCACGCCTATCATCGACGTTGCCGTAAACGCCTGATTCATCAGCCAGTGCCCGGGGAACACGCCCACCAGCGTCAGCGGAATCGCCCCCATCACGATCATCGGGATCACGAAAGATTTGTAATAGCCGACCAGCACCAGATAAATCAGCACCAGCGCAACGATGAAGGCGCTGCCCAGATCGCGGAACACGTCCAGCGTCAGGCGCATCTCGCCGCCCCACAATATCTGGTAATCCTTCATATCCTTGGGCTGAGCGTCGTTAAACCCCAGGTTCGCCGTCGTAAAATGCTCACCCGCCATACTCTTGTTGTCCAGCATGTCGTCGAGCGCCAGCACCGCGTAAACTGGGCTGGAGCGGATCAATTCACCCCCGACCATGACCACCGGATGCTGATCCCGGTCATAAACAGGTTTGACCGCGACCACAGGCCGCAATGTTGCGATGGAGGACAAGGGTACTTGCTGCCCCACGGCATTAACCACTGAAAGCGAGAGTATCTGCCCCGGCGACTGCCGCTCAGCGCGAGCAAGTCGCACGGTCATATTGATCGGCTCTCTGGCCTCTTCGACATGCAGCGTGCCGAGAGAGAACCCGCTGACATAATCGTGTAACAATTTGGCCACCTGCGCAGGCGCAATCCCTGCCAGTGCCGCTTTCTCGGCATCGACGTGTATCTCATAGCTATCCACGGATGCCGTCACGGAATCGTCAACATTGATCATGCCGTAAACCGACTTGAACGCAGTGCCGACTTCCGCTGCCGCCTCCCGCAATACGTCATAGTCGGGGCCGTACAATTCCGCCAGAACCTGAGATTGCACCGGCGGGCCGGGCGGGGTCTCGTAAAGCTTGATCTTCGCTTCCGGAAAACGTTTTCTCAGTGGCATGAACGCGTCATCCAGGCCGGACACTATCTCGTGCGAGCTTTCCGAGCGTGCATGCTTGTCCAGCAGATTGATGCGTATCTGCGCCAGGTTGGTCCCGCTTTTGAGAATGTCACCACGCACCAGTGCCGCAAAATCAACCGTAGCGGTAACGCCGAGAAAGGTCTGGTAATCGACCACATGTTCTGTATGCGCGAGCACATCACCCACCGCGCGCGCGACTTCGTCCGTGCGTGCCAGTGCAGTACCCGCAGGGGTATTGATTTCCAACAGGAAAGTGTTGGTATTGTCGTTCGGCAGCATTTTCAGCTCCACACCCATCGGACTGAGCGCGCCGTTCAGACCCGAGGGACGGATAAACTGCCATACCGGTTGCAGCATGGCCATCGCGAGCAGGGCCACTACCACCAGAAACAGCCAGTTGCGGCGACGCCCGTTGTTGAGAAACGGCGTAATCACGCTGACATAGGCGCGATGCAGCGGGTCCTGCGGCCGCTCGGCCCGCTCTTCCAGCGTCGGTGTGTTTTCCATCTCCGCCAGTGCCTTGCCCTTGAGCATACGATAAGCGGCCCATGGCACCACCATGTATGCGATAAGCAGTGAAGCAATCATCGCTACCGGCACATTAAACGGGATAGGCTGCATGAAAGGCCCCATCATGCCGGTAACGAAAGCCATCGGAATGAAAGCCAGAATGACGGCAATCGTGGCCACATTGGTCGGATTGCCGATCTCGTTGGTGGCAAGCACCAGCGCCTCTTTGAAATTGGCCGCACCGCCGTTATGCAGATGGCGATGAATGTTTTCCACCACCACAATAGCCGCATCCACCAGCAAGCCCAGCGACAATATCAGGGCAAACAACGTGATCCGGTTCATAGTCTGGCCTGCCAGCAGCCCCACGGTCAGCACTACAAAGAGGATCAGCGGCACCGTCAGTGTCACGATCGCTGCTTCGCGCCAGCCCAGGAAGAACAGCAGCACAACGACAACAGAAACGATGGCGATGCCCAGATGCTCGACCAGTGTATTCACCGCATCGTTTGCCTTGGCGCCATCATCGCGCGTCACGGTTACGCTGACGCCGTCCGGAATGGCTGCAAGCTTAAGCGTTTCGAGTTTTTCTAGCACCAGATTGGCGACCACCACGGCGTTGGTGCCCGCTTTCTTCGCAATCGCTATGGTCACGGCCGGAGCATCTCCCTTGAAAGCAGGCTGAGTAGCCGCCGGTCCAAAGGCAAAATGCGACGAGGCCTCCACTTCAGCCGCTCCGTCCACGATACGCGCGACATCCTTGAGAAATACAGGACGGCCATTAGGCGCGCCGAGCACGATATCGCCCACATCGCGCGCACTGGTGAGAAAACCGTTGAAGCGCAGCGGGGTATTTTTATTGTTATTGACCAACTCTCCTGCCGGCAACGAGATATTGGTGGCATTCAACATTCTATCCACCTGATCGAGAGTCAGGCCTGTGGCCGCCAGTTTCTGCGGGTCAATATAAATACTGACCGCGCGAGGGCTTCCACCGACAATCTCGGTAAAGGAAACGCCTGGGATATTGCGCAACTGTTCCAGCACGCGCAGTGCGACATAACGCAGCTCGTAGTCGCTTTGCCCGGTTGACGCCAGTGTCAGCGTCATAATCGGCACGTCGTCCACGTTGATGGGCTTGACGATAGGCTGCATCGCACCCGCCGGCATGCGATCCATGTTCTGCATCAACTGGTTATAAAGCTTAACCAGACTTTTTTCCTGATCCTCGCCGACATCGAACTGAACTGTCACCACGCCAAAGTCATTCGCAGCAAAGCCAAAGGTGTGCTTGACGCCCGCCTGAGCATTCATGATGGCCTCTAGCGGTTTGACTATCATGTTTTGCACTTCATCCGCAGTAGCGCCTGGCTTGGCAACGATGATATTGGCTGCCGGCACGACGATCTGCGGATTGTATTCACGCGGCGTCACCATCATCGCCACCAGGCCGACCAGTGTAATGGCCAGCATAATCATCGCGGTAATCTTCGATGACAGGAAGGTCTTGGCCAGACGCCCGGCTATGTTCATCGGCTGGTTCGTTTCGCTCATGGTGCTTTGCTTCCAGTCAACTGTACGAGGTCGCCCGAGCTGAGCGCATCAGCATTGCCGACCACAATTTTCTCACCCGGATTGAGCCCGGCCGCGATTTCGACAACGCCCTCTCTGTCCTCACCTGTTCTGACCATGCGATAACGTGCGATCCCCTGCACGTCAACCACGAAGACACCGGTGATGCCCGCGCGTTGCAGAATCGCTGCTTTCGGCACGCTGATACCCTGCCCGGCGCCCACATTAAATCGCACGCGCGCGAAGGCGCCGCTGGTCAGCCCCTTGGCATCCGGCAATTCCAGCTTGACCAGATGGGTGTGCGACATGGCATCTGCGGCAGGGACCAGCCGCACGACTTTCCCTTCCAGCGCTTGCCCGGAAATTTCAATCCGCGCACTATCCCCCAGCTTGAGCAAGGAATAGGTCTCGTTGCCAACCGAGGTTTGCACCATCAGCTTGCCCGGGTTTTCCAGCACCAGCACCGGTCTGCCCGGCGCGGCCAGATCACCCCTGGAGGCCATCTTTTGCGTCACTACACCGGCGATAGGCGCGCGCACTTCGGCGTAACGCAATTGCGACTCCGCCATGTCCAGGCCTGCGCGCGCTGCACGCGCCTGGCTCTGCGCCATGCTGTATTGCAATTTCATCTTGTCGTACTGCGATTTCGAAACAGACTCTTCCTTGTACAGGTTTGAAAAACGCTCAAAATCAGACTTGGCATCGCCCAGCGCAGCTTCCGCCTGAGCCTGGCCGGCACGCGCCTGAGCCACCTGCCCCTGAATATCCGACGGATCAATGGTAAACAGCAATTGCCCTGTTTTTACCGTATCCCCTTCGTGCACATGAATGTCGCGTATGTATCCCATGAGCCGCGATGCAAGCTGTACCTGCTGTTCGGAAATAACCGAACCCGGCGTCGAATCAAACACCGGCATTGCCGTCAAATTCACCGTCAATACCTGTGCTTCCACTTTCCGCGCCTGCACTTCAGCGGCCTGATCGTGAGGCTGACAGGCTGACAATAAAACAAGCAATATGAGCGCCAGCTTTCCCATGGAACGGTGTTGCACATTCATCGCTTTTCTCCCTAATCCCGTACTATTCATAATTGATCACTATTGAGTTTGCCCACCGCAAGACGCAAGGCGGAGCGTTGCACCGTCAACTGGTATTTTGCGGCCACTTCATCGGCACGTGCCTTGTCAAGCTGTGCCTGTGCAGCCAGCACCTCGACCATGGTCGTGACGCCGTTCTCATAACGCCTTGCGACCAGGCGCTGCGCCTCACCGGCCTGCGCCACGGCGGCAACCCGCGCATTGACCCGCGACTCGGCCTCGACAGCGCCCCGCCATGCATCAACCACCTGAAAGCGCACCCCTTCTTCAGCCTGTTTAAGGCGTGCCTGCAACAGGCTGCGCGAGGCTTCCGCGCGCCCCACGGCCCCCTTGGTGACACCGAAATCCAGCAACTGCCAGGAAAGCACGCCGGCCACGGTGTAGGAAGACGCTGTTTGTTGCAGCGTAGGGGCATTCCAATCCTGCCGCACCATCGCGTTAAAATGAGGGTAGTAATCAGCACGCGCCACCTTCACCCCTGCGCCGGCCGCTTCCAGCTGATTGCGCAGCGCCATGACGCCCGGGTTGCTTTCAAGCGCCTCGGCCTGCAATCCGGCAACTTCGCCTTTCATTGCAGCCGGGGTGAAATCAGCGCCAATTTCGAGTGGCGCATCCAGTGACAGACCCAGCAGCAAATGCAACTGGTCAACTGCGGCGGCCTCCGCGCGACTGGCTTCTTCAAATTTGAGTTTGGTATCGGCGAGATTAACCTGCGCGAATAACAGATCGCTACGCACAACCACACCCTCGCGCAGCAGATTTTGTGTGGTTTTGACGTATGCTTCGGCAGCCGCCTGTGCCTGTTTCGCAACATTGACATAGGCTCTTGCCGTATGAACACCCTGATAGGCTTGAATCACATGGAAAATGACTTGCTGGCGCGCGGCCAGATCACCTTCTCGGGCCGCCTTGACGTAAGCATGAGCCTGATCGACATAAGCCGAAATCATCCCGCCGTTATACAAGGGGATTTGCAATTCCAGCCGCGAATTGTAGTTGTTCACTGCGCCGGGATAATTCAGATTGGTGGGTGCAACAGAGAGCGCTCCGGGCGCGGCAGGATTAAATTG
>JAURZN010000002.1 GCA_030653355.1 Gallionella sp.
TGCAGGACTATGCAACGAAATGGATGTGGACTTACAATCACGAACGCCCCAACATGGCACTCGGCGGCATCACGCCGAAACAGAAGTTAGATTTTTTAACCAGCTCTACTTTTGACCCCAACTAAAAATGGGGGGATTACCACGGCGGGTTAATAGAAAAACTTTTTTGTGCAAATTTCCTGGGATACTTCTTTAGTCGCATTGTCCGTTCTGGTCGCGATAATTGGCTCGTTTGCCGCACTTACCCATGCGCAACGCATGCGCGAGAGCTCCGGCCGCCTGGCAACATTGTGGATGCTGGCGGGTGCCAGCACGCTGGGCGTAGCCATCTGGTCCATGCACTTTATCGGCATGCTGGCCTTGCATTTGCCAATACCGATTGCGTTTGATCAGACACTAACCTTCCTTTCCGTATTGCCTGCGATGCTCGCCGCCCTGGTGGGGTTCAAGGTGCTCAGCTACCCGCATATCAGCAATAAACATGTCGCTGTCAGCGGATTATTGATGGGTGCGGGTATCAGTCTGATGCATTACACCGGCATGGCTGCGCTCAAAATGTCTCCGGCGATTGAATATGATGGGACGATTTTTGCCTTGTCTGTGGCGATTGCCGTGATCGCATCCTGGGGGGCGTTGCTGATGATGTATCAGGGCGAACGCGTCAAGCTGCGGCCTTTTCTGCGCTTTGTGCTGGGTGCCAGCCTAATGGGCGGGGCAATTTCCGCCATGCATTACACGGCGATGCTGGGTATGTACATTTCGCCGGGCAGTGTTTGTTTGTCGGCTGTGTCCAGCCTGGAACCGCACATGCTGTCAATGTTGGTGTCGGTGACGGCTTTGTTGTGGTTCAGCGGCGGTATTTTTGCCGGCCTGTTTGACCGGCGTACGGCGCAACAAAATGCTCAGGCACTGGCCGAACTGGAGCAGCAATATTTGCATCTGCTGACAGAGACCGAGCAACAGGCGGTTGCCATGACGAAATCATTGCGTGATAGCGAAGAACGCTTGCGCATGACACTCCGATGCGCGCCGGATGCGGTTTTCATTTGCAAGAAGGATGGACGCATCGTTTACGTTAATGATGGCGTGACCGCGCTGCTGGGTTATATGCGCAAGGAACTGTACAGCATGACGGTGTTTGACCTGGTGCATGAGGCCAGTCGTAACCTGTACCAGAAAAGAATGCATCGCTTGTCACAAGATCACAAACGACGTGTTTACGGGATATATCTGGTCGGCAAGGAAGGTAACAGCATCCCGATGGAATTGAATGCCGTGCTGTTGCCCAATGGGCAGCTCTATGGTTCATGTCGCGATATCACCGAACGAAAAAAAGTGCAGGGTGCCTTGCGGGATACGCAGGAAAATTTGCAGAGTTTGCTCAATTCTGTCGCGGAGGGTATCTACGGCGTCGATACCCAGGGATGCTGCACTTTCGTGAATGCGGCATTCCTGCGTATTCTGGGGTATCAGGATGCCAGCGAGATCGTCGGCAGACATATACATGATCTGATACACCATACGCGCGCCGATGGCAGCTCCTATCCGGCCAGCGAATGCCGGATGTATCAGGCCTTCAAGGCTAACTTGCCCGTTTATGCGGACGACGAAGTGTTCTGGCGCAAGGATGGCACATCGGTAACGGTAGAATACTGGTCGCACCCCATCGTGAAAGACGGCGTGGTACGGGGTGCGGTAGCGACCTTCTTGGATATCAGTCAACGCAAGCTGGCGGAACAAAGAATTCATCAGCTGGCTTTTTATGACGAGCTGACCGACTTGCCCAATCGCCGCCTCTTGCTCGATCGATTGACCCAGGCCATGGCAGTCAGCGACCGCAATGATCGCTACGGTGCCTTGATGTTCATAGACCTTGACCACTTCAAGACGCTGAATGACAGCAAGGGCCACGACATAGGGGATTTGTTGCTGGTCGAGGTGGCTCGCCGTCTGCAACAGTGCGTGCGTGATGGTGATACGGTCGCCCGACTGGGCGGCGACGAATTCGTGGTCGTGCTGGAAATGCTCAATGCACGGGTGAATGAGGCGGTGACGCAGGCCGAACTGGTCGCCGAGAAAATACGCGATGCGCTGAATCAGCCTTATCAGCTGAACCAGCATGCCTATAGCTCGACGCCCAGCATAGGCATCGTGCTCTTCATGGGACACCGGGAAAATACCGATAACCTGCTCAAATATGCCGATATCGCGATGTATCAGGCCAAGGCGGCGGGACGCAACTCGATACGTTTCTACGACCCGGACATGCAGGCGGCACTGGAAGCGCGCGTACTGATGGAAAGCGAGTTGCGCAGCGCGCTGGAAAAACAGCAATTCCGTCTGTATTTCCAGGTGCAGGTGGACAGCATGCGCCGCCCGATAGGCGCGGAAGTATTGCTACGCTGGGAGCATCCCGAACGCGGTCTGGTTCCACCCATACAATTCATCCCGCTGGCCGAAGAGACCGGGCTGATTTTGCCGATAGGATTGTGGGTGCTGCAAACCGCCTGCATCCAGCTCAGGACATGGAAGCAAAACATATTGACCCGCGATCTCACACTGGCCGTCAATGTCAGTGCCCGGCAGTTCCGCCAGACCGATTTTGTCGCGCAGGTGCAGCGCGCCCTGCTGGAGAGCGGCGCCAAACCCTCGCATCTCAAGCTGGAACTGACCGAGAGCATCGTGCTGGAAAATGTTGAGGACACCATCAGCAAGATGCGGGAAATCATGATGCTGGGTGTGAGTTTCTCCATGGACGATTTCGGCACAGGGTATTCATCGCTGCAATATCTCAAGCGCCTGCCGCTGGACCAGATCAAGATCGATCAATCCTTCGTGCGTGACATCACCACCGATCCGAATGATGCGGCGATCGTGCAGACTGTCATCGCGATGAGCGAAGCGATGGGACTGAATGTGATCGCCGAAGGGGTAGAGGCCGAATCGCAACTGGCCTTCCTCGATCTGCGCGGCTGTCATGCCTTTCAGGGTTATTTATTCAGCAAACCGATACCGATCGAGCAGTTTGACGCCTGGATTCGCGTGCACAGACTGGCTAATTGATCGTTTACGCCTGTGCGGAATCGCTGCTAACATCAGGAAACTGCTATGATGGTCATATATGTAGTGAGGAGGAATCGTGCTAGAGCCAGCCACACCCTTTGATGAAGCAAGCCGCCTGGCGACCCTGCGCGGTCTTGAGATTCTGGATACGCCACCCGAGGAGCGCTTCGATCGCTTGACGAGGCTCGCTCAACATATCTTCGGCGTACCCGTTGCACTAGTCTCTCTGGTCGATAGTCATCGTCAGTGGTTCAAGTCCTGCCAGGGGCTGGATGTCTCCGAGACGCCGCGCAGCATCTCTTTTTGCGGTCACGCCATACTCGACGATCAGGTTTTTATCGTCCCGGATACCCTGCTTGATCCGCGTTTTGCAGACAATCCACTGGTAACGGGTGCGCCGAACATCCGTTTTTATGTCGGTGCGCCGTTGAAACTGAGCAACGGTCAGCGTGTCGGTACGCTATGTGTCATTGACAGCAAGCCTTGCGAAGTTGCGTCCGCACAACTGGCAGCGCTGCGCGATCTGGCGCAATGCGTGAGCGATGAACTGGAGCGCGACGTACGGCAGGAATACCTGGCGGCACAGGCGTTGATTCAAGCCAGGTATGGTTCCATTATCGCATCGTCCGATGACGCCATCATGAGCAAAAATCTGGATGGCATCATCACGAGCTGGAATCCTGCCGCTGAAAGGCTGTTCGGCTACACAGAGCAGGAGGCAATCGGCCAGCCTATGCTGATGCTCATCCCAAAGGAACGCGCAGACGAGGAAGCATCTATCCTCGCGCGCATCCGTAATGGCCAAAGAATTCATCACTTCGAAACGATACGGATCAGAAAAGACGGTAGCAAAGTGAATGTGTCGGTCAGTATTTCGCCGCTTCTGAATGAGACAGGCGATGTCATGGGCGCATCCAAGATCGTTCGCGACATCACGGAACGTAAACGTGCGGCACAGGCGCAATACGATAATGAGGCGCGTCTGACAGCCATACTGGATAACGTGCTGGATGCCATTATCACTATTAACGAACAGGGAATCGTCGAATCGTTCAATAAGGCGGCCGAGAATATTTTTGGCTACAGCGCTGCCGAAGTGACAGGCCAAAACGTCAAGATGCTGATGCCGGAGCCTTATCACTCTGAACACGACGGTTATCTGCACAATCACGTCTCCACCGGGGTGAAAAAAATCATCGGCATCGGCCGGCAGGTGGTCGGGCGACGGCGCGATGGCACGACTTTCCCTATGGACCTAGCGGTCTCCGCCATGCAGCTGGGGAGTAAACGCATGTTTACCGGCATCGTGCGCGATATCACCGAGCGGGTCAAGGTCGAGCGCATGAAGTCGGAGTTCATCTCCACCGTCAGCCACGAGCTGCGCACGCCGCTGACTTCGATACGCGGCTCCCTGGGATTGCTGGCGGGAGGGCTGGCCGGAGAACTCCCCGCACAGGTCAAATCACTGATAGACATCGCCCATAAGAACAGCGAACGCCTGATCCGGCTGGTCAACGACATCCTTGATATGGAGAAAATCGAGGCGGGAAAAATGGAATTCGCACTCGCGCCGACCAGACTGATCCCCTTGTTGCATCAAGCGATAGAGGGCAATCGCGCCTATGCCGAACAATTTGGAGTGGTGTACGAACTGGCGGATGTACTGCCAGATGTGGACGTGAATCTGGATGCGGATCGTTGGCAACAAGTGCTGTCCAATCTGCTGTCCAATGCTGCCAAATTTTCACCGGCGGGTGACAGGGTGATACTGTCGGCTACTGGCGATGGCGGGCAAGTGCGCATAACGGTGAGCGATCATGGCAGCGGCATCCCGGTACAATTCCAGAGCCAAATTTTCGAGAAATTTTCACAGGCCGATTCATCTGATACGCGCAAGAAGGGCGGCACCGGCCTCGGTCTTTCCATCACCAAAGCCATAGTCGAACAGATGGGAGGTCGCATTGGTTTTGAATCGCAGCCCGATGTGTTGACTACATTCTGGGTTGAATTCCCCGTCTGGCACAAAAATCTTGTGCCTGAATCCTTCCATACGGGTGCAGGCAAGCGTGTACTGGTGTGTGAGGATGATCAGGATATCGCTTCCCTGTTGTGCCTGATGCTGGAACAGGCGGGTCTGTCTGCCGATGTGGCCGGCACTGCCATGCAGGCCAAGCAGATGCTGGCTCAGCATGATTACGCTGCGATGACGCTGGACCTGGGTTTGCCGGATCAGAACGGCCTGTCCCTGATCAGGGAGCTAAGGGCGACCAAAAAGACTGCCACACTGCCCATCATCGTCGTTTCAGCCAATGCCGAAAAGGGTAGCCGGGAATTGAGCGGCGACGCATTCAGCATCGTAGACTGGATCACGAAGCCTATAGACAGGGATCGTCTGGAGAGCGCGTTGATGCGCGCTGTGGAGCGGTTTTCCGCAACACGTGCGAACGTATTGCATGTAGAAGACGATCCGGATATTTCCCGGATAGTCCATGCCATAGTGGGCGGATTCGCCGATATGGATAACGCAAGCAGTCTGGCTGAAGTGCGAAGGATGCTGAAAGAAAAGCGCTATGATCTGGTCATCATGGACATCGCCTTGCCGGATGGTACGGGTATGGACTTGCTGAATGACTTGAATAGCTCGACTCCGCCGATACCCGTGATGGTGTTCTCGGCGCATGAAATGGGGCTGGACGCCATCCGGCAGGTGGGCGCGTCACTGGTGAAATCGCGCACCGAAAATGCGCAATTGCTGGCGACTATCAAACACATGATAGGGGTCGAATAAGTTGAAATTTGTCGGTACGAGTTTTTCGCCTCGACAACTCGTACGGTCAGTGGAGGGTGCGGCATGTCTGAAAAATTAACGCGGGTATTGTATGTTGAGGATGAACCTGATATCCAGGTGGTGGCGCGGCTTGCGCTGGAAATGCTGGGCGGTTTTACCGTTGAAATATGCGGTTCGGGAAGTGAGGCGCTGGACAAAATGTCCAGTTTCAATCCCCAGTTAATCCTGCTGGATGTCATGATGCCGGGTATGGACGGCCCGACCACGCTGGGAAATCTGCGCAAACTGCCGCAATTCGCCGCCACTCCGGTGATTTTCATGACAGCCAAGGTGCAGCCCTCCGAAGTGGCAGGCTACAAGGCGCTGGGTGCGATAGATGTGATTCCCAAGCCATTTGACCCTATGACCCTGGCGGGGCAGATAAGCGAAATCTGGAAGTATAGCCATGAATAATTCTGAAAAATTTCGGGAAGCACTGAAGCAGTTGAGTGATGCGTATACTGCGCAATTGCCTCAAAAGCTCATAAATCTGGAACTGATCTGGGATAAGTTTCCACAAGATCAATGGGATGAGGCGTGTTTTCAGACGCTGTATCGCATGGTGCACAGCCTGTCCGGATCAGCCAGGACGTTTGGTTTTCCGGCACTGGGCGATGCCGCACGAACGCTTGAAAATCATCTGAAAATGCTCGGAGAGGCGAAGCGGGCTTTGAGCAGTACCCAGCGCGATCAGGTGTATGAACAACTGGCTGCCTTGAATCAATTGGCCATTCGTCAGGAGCATACAGACGCTGACCATGCTGGAATAGTTTCTGCTGAAAGCGCGGTCGTGCACGCATCTCACCAGGTCTTTATCGTGGAAGATGATAGCGACCTTGCAGTCGAACTGAAAATCCAGCTGAGTTATTTTGGTTACGATGTGATTGTCTTCAATGCACTGAATGATTTTAAGGCGGCGATGCAGCAGAGCAGGGATGTCGTGGTGCTGATGGATATCAACTTCCCCGAAGACCCGCTGGGCGGCATTCATGCCATGAACGAGGTACAGCGGGGACGCGCGACCCCCATCCCGGTGATATTTTTGTCTGCTCATGGCGAGTTTGACATCAGACTGGAAGCGGTGCGGGCGGGCGGCATTGCTTATATGAACAAACCCGTGAATATGGGTGTATTGGTCGACAAGCTGGATGAACTGACCTCTGTTCAGGCTGCCGAGGCTGATCGTGTGCTGATCGTGGACGATGAAGTCACCCTGGCCGATTATTATGCTGCGGCCCTGGGGCAGGCAGGCTTGTCGGTAAGGGTGGCCAACAATCCGCTGCATGTATTGAATTATCTGGTTGAATTTTCACCCGACCTGATATTGATCGACATGTATATGCCTGAGTGCAATGGCATGGAGCTTGCGAAGGTTATCAGGCAACTTGATGATTTTATTGGTATTCCTATTGTTTTTCTGTCTTCAGAAACAGATGTGGATAAGCAGCTTGCCGCCATCGGCATAGGTGGAGATGATTTTTTATGCAAACCGATAGCCGCGCAGCACCTGGTTTCTTCGGTGACCAGCAGGATCAGGCGTTCGCAGTTGTTGCGTTCTTTTATGGTGCGCGACAGTCTGACGGGGCTGCTTAATCACACTGCGATCAAGGATCAACTGTCTCGTGAAATAGCACGGGCCAAACGTCACAATAAACCCTTGTCTTTTGCGATGGTGGACATCGACTTTTTCAAGCATGTCAACGATAGTTATGGCCATCCGGTCGGCGACAGGGTTATCAAGAGTTTGTCCAGGCTGCTCAAGCAGCGCCTGCGCGAGATCGATGCAGTCGGACGCTATGGAGGTGAGGAATTCGCAGTCATACTCGTCGATACGGATGGACAGACCGCGATGAAAGTCATGGATACCATACGCCATGATTTTTCCCTGCTGCGTCATCTGGCAGGGGAGACGGAATTCTCGGTGTCGTTCAGTTGCGGAATTGCCGATATTTCTGATTATGCCGATGTGTCAAAAATGGCAGATGCAGCAGACAGGGCGCTTTATCAGGCCAAACACGCGGGACGCAACCGGGTCATGTTAGCCGATGCCAATGCCATCCGAAAATAACGCGGCACTGATTCGTGCACAGCAGTTGATGCAACAGCTGCGGCTCAGCTATCTCGCCGAACTGCCGGAACGTGTCAACGAGCTTGAGCAACGAACGCTTGCGCTGAACCAGTCCGACGATTTTTCAGGGCAGTTCGAGGCCTTATACCGCGCTATACACAGTCTCAAGGGAGGAGCAGGGACGTACGGCGTGCAGATCGTCTCGACGATCAGCCACCAGCTGGAAGACGTTCTGGCGCACTTTGTCAGTGAGAGCGGCAAACTGGATGGTGAGACACTGGACCGCTGCATTGCCTATTTCGATCTGATGCGTCTGGCCATAAAGGAAACCGTGCAGGGTAAAACCAGTTTTCCTGATGTGGACTCCGCATTGATTGCACTGCGCGACACTTTACGCAACCATAGCCTGAGTGCGCTGCTGGTGGAACCCTCCAGAGTCAATTCCACGCTGTATCTTGGGATGCTTAAAAATCTCCCCATTCATTTTTCTGTCGTGGCGTCAGGGTATGAAGCGCTCGGACTGTTGCTGCAAAGTCATTTTGATCTGCTCATTACCGGTAACGAAACTCCGGTGCTGAACGGTGTGGCATTGATCACCGCGTTACGCGTGAATCAGGGCATTAACCAGAATATACGCGCGATTCTGGTCACCTCTTCGAAGAATTTGAGCATTCCATCCGCGGCACAACCGCTCACGCTTATCGGGCGTGACGAACATGCAGCCAAAGCGTTACTAAACGAAGCACAACGTTATCTGGAAAACTGCGACAAGGCGAATTGATAGGTACGTTTATGACGGAACTACCCGTATGCGTTTCCTGCCGAATTGTCCGGTGAACTTTTCAAAATGTCCGGTGATTGCGCTATGGCAGTCCGGGCAACAACCGTCGGGCGTGAGCCGGTAGTCTTCGATGTTGTACCAGTCTCGCACGATCAGCTTGCTGCCGCATGACGGGCAAAGGGTCGTGTCTCCGGCGATGTTATGTACATTGCCGGTATAGACATACAACAGCCCTGCCTGCCGGGCGATCTCCCGTGAGCGCACCAGGGTTTCCGGCGGCGTGTCGGGAATATGGGTCAGTTTGTAATCCGGATGGAAGGCGGTGAAGTGCAGCGGCACGCCTGTGCCGAGTTCTTTGGCGATCCAGTCACTCATCGCCTTTATTTCATCTGCGCTGTCATTGAGACCTGGAATCAGCAGGGTGGTCAGCTCTACCCAAACCTCTGTTTCATTGCACAGATAGCGCAGCGTATCGAGCACAGGCTGCAGGTGCGCGCCGCATTGCCTGACGTAAAATTCCTCGGTAAACCCTTTCAGGTCCACGTTCGCGGCATCCATCTTGGCAAAGAACTCGCGGCGCGGCGCCTCGTGGATATAGCCCGCCGTGACCGCCACGGTCTTGATGCTATGCTCATGGCAGGCATCGGCCACATCCATCGCATATTCGGTAAAAATTACCGGATCGTTGTAGGTGAAGGCCACGCTTTTGCAGTTCAGGTTTTTGGCGCTGCGCGCGATGGCTTCCGGGCCGGCCTGATCGGCGAGCTTGTCGAAGTGGCGCGACTTGGAAATATCCCAGTTCTGGCAAAACTTGCAGGCGAGATTACAGCCCGCCGTGCCGAATGACAGCACGCTGCTGCCCGGATAAAAGTGGTTGAGCGGTTTTTTCTCTATCGGATCGACGCAGAATCCCGACGAGCGGCCATAGGTGGTGAGCACCATCGCATCGTCCACCCGTCCGCGCACGAAACACGCACCGCGCTGGCCTTCGTGGAGCTTGCAGTCGCGCGGGCACAGATCGCACTGGATACGTCCGTCATCGAGCTTATGCCAGTATAGGGCGGGGTAACGTTCAGCAAGACTGATAGGCTCATCCATGGTTGTTTTCCTTGTATTTTCTAACGGAATAACGTGACAGTGCCACACCCTGATCCCAGAAATCAGCGGGCAGCCCGGCTTTGCGCTTGAGATGCGCCATAAACTGATGTGAATCGGGCAACTGTTCCCACACTTGCGGTAAAAATGTACTGCGGTGATGCCCATACGCGAACACGATGCCGTCCACCCCGGGCCGCAGCTGTGACAAGGCATCGGCCTCGTCGCTAAATTGCATCGTCTGACATGGGGTAAGCAGTGAAATTTCGATGTCGGTGATGCCGAGTTCATCGGCGCTCAGCGGCATAAAACGCGGATCGTGCAAGGCGGCGGATACGGCATTGCTTTTGACGTCGGCCAGCAAGGAGCGATGTGCCTCCAGCGATCCTATGCAACCGCGCAACTGGCCGTGCTGGCTGAGAGTGACGAAGCAGGCAGCCTGTTCGGCCAGCCACGGAGCGCTTTCATCCGCCGTCATGGGTCGCTGCAGTGCGTTCGAGATCGCAGCGCGGGCGATAGGCAGCAGAATCGCACCTCTGTCAGTGTGCATGGGCCTTTTCTCCGGTAAAAGCGAAGGCCGCATAACCCACTACCTGATCGCGCGTGCCAGCGGTGTCGCCGGAATTACGCAGATCGAGCAGGTGCGCTTCCAGATGATGCCGCTTCGCTGCGAGTAGCAGGCCGCTGACAGGCGTGCCGCCACAGGCTTGTTCATGTGAAATCGGTTGCTGTAATTTCAGTATGGCGCGAGCGGTGTTGCTGTCCACTTGCTGACAGGTGTCGTAGGGCAGGTAGTGGGAGAGATCGGAACTGACGACTATCAGTGTTTCCTCACCGCCCCATACGGATTCGAGCACTTGGGCAACTTCTTCGCTGCTGGCCATCCCCACGGCCAGCGGCAGCAAGGTGAAATCGCTCAGTACGCTTTGCAGGAATGGTAGTTGCACTTCCAGCGAATGTTCCTGCGCATGCACCCGTTCGCTGACGACGACTTGCGGCAAGTGCGCAATGCTTTGCATCGCGGCCGTGTCCAGCTTTATCCGCCCCAGTGGCGTATCGAAGGCCTCATCGCTGGGCAGAGCCAGACCGCGCACCGCGACACGATGGGTCGGACCGAGCAGCACCACGCGCCGGATGTGTCCGGAAGCCGCGCGTAATGTGGCATAGGCCGTGGCTGCCGTTGCGCCCGAGTAGACATAACCGGCGTGCGGGACGATGAGCGCTTTGGGGATCAGATCGAACGGACGCGCCTCGGTCAGAAATTCCTGTATGTCATGGAAAAGTTGCCGGGCGTCAGCGGGGTAGAACAGTCCTGCGACAGCAGGCGGGCGGATGGCAGGCATGATGCGCTCCCTCAAATTTACCGCAGCAAGAATACGCCAAACAGAAATAATTGGACATCAAATTTATTTACGCCCGTGCTGTTGCGGATAAGTCCGGTTTTTTGAGGTGTATTTCGTGTACTCAAAATATGCAGCCGGAGCGCGGCTGATCAGTCGTAGTCAACATCCTGTTCCGTGCCGGCATAGCAATTTTGTATCTCGGTGACGATGGTTTTTACTCTCGTTTTCGACAGGATTTTTTTGATGATGGTGTTTCTGAAAGCATCCATCTGCGCGCTGAGTAGGGCTTGATATCGGGGTGGTGTTTTCTGCAACAATTGATTCCAGCCGGCATCAATTTCAGGAGGCGTGTTGCGTGCGCTGCGGATCAGACTTTCTATCTCTTTTTGTCCGGTGCGCGCGACGATGCGGCCATCACCCAGAATCGCAAAAATGACGGCAATCGCAATCACCGCCTGCGCGTCCAGATCGCTGTCCTTAATAGCGCCCGTAAAATGGTTTTTGCGTAACCATAGTGCACACTCAACCGTGTTCCGGTTGTCCTGTCGATTATGCAGCTCATTTATATAGGCTTCATCACCTGTCCACACCGAATTTGGGTCGGCGCGGCACAGTTCGATAAAAAGCGCCTTGATGTTGCGCTGTTGCACGAATGGATCGTTATCGAAATCCGTAATCAAGGTGTGGGCGGGTAGGGCGGCCAATTCCCTGATGTGGCGAAATCCTGTCTGGAATACGGTTTCTGCACCCTGATGTAACAAAAAGGATAATTCAGATTCCCTGCTGTGTGAAATATCGGCCTGGCTGATGCCCAGCGAGACGCAGCCTATGGTCAGGTAGAAGGCTTCCAGCAGGCCATCGGCCGTTCTGTCATTGGTGAATTTGCGCGCGACCAGCACGGTGATACCGGCAAGTTCGTGGAGTAGTGCTTGCGCTTCCTGCTCACGGCCCTGATCCAGCGCAAGCGTTTCGAGCGCCTGCACCAGATGGGGAGGGCGGGTAGTGAAATGAGCGATTTTCATACGTTAACGAGAAACTCGCGCAGCGACGAACCGTACCCCTCGCCCTTCGGGATGACCAGACACTTGCCAGCTTGCTGGCTTAGTGGAATGGCTAGTAGTTCCATCAGAGGGGGAACGGGGGTGAGGGAACGTGCATGGCGGGTTTTATTATCAGGGTTGGTCACTTTTTCATGCCCGTTACAGACGATTACGCAAAGATATCATCACCCATGCTGGCACGGGCGCCCGGTTTCGGTACGTCCAGCGCCTTGCTGGGCACTTGTTTGCGCAGGCGCAACAGTAACTCTCTGCTGCTGCGGGGAATGGCATAATCGTAGCCGTGCGGCTCTTCCTCATCTTCGTCATGCCGGGCGTGCAATTCATTTTCACCCGGTTGCCAGTCGGGGAAGAGTTCAAACAGCACCCTGTCCCACGCATCCGGATCGGTGCGTGCAATGGCCAATGCCAGCGGAATGATGTCGTGATCGGAAGTGGTCTGACCGCTGCTGTACGGACCGCGTGCGTAGATGTCATTGGCCAGCTCGATGATTTCCTCGATGGCGGTCGAGAACAACGCGGCAAAAGCCGTTGTGCCCCAGTCCGTCGATAAGGACTCATGTATTAACGCTGCGCGCCGGTCCAGATCGTCGCTGGCAAATAGAACGCCGTGGTAATGCGCAAACAGCGATTCGGCCAGAAACTCCGGCTCATCTTCTATCATGTCGTCATTCCAGATGGCGGCGAAAAAAGCCAGACTCTGAGCCCATGCCTTGGGTGAAATCAGCAGTGTTGCCAGCGACAGTTTTCCGCCATCGAAGGCGGATAAATGCATGGATGCGACCTGAGGCGCCAGCGTTTCCAGCACTTCCACGACGGCCAGATCGCCGAACTGCTCGGCGGTTTCATTAAATGCCTCTTCAGCATGGGCGAGCGATCCGGCCAGTACCAGAGCGGTGACCTGGCGGCTGATGGCGGGCAGACTGATTTGATCAGGCATTTTTTTCTCCGTTCGAGTCGAACAAATGTTCAATATCATGCCCGGGCGTGAGTTGGTCTTCATCCTCGTCATCGTTGCCCTCGCTCTTTTGCAGCGATTCCAGCGAGTGATCCTCTTCAGACCAGCGTTTAGGATGCTTGTATAAAAATGCCGTGAGAATAGCGCGACGGGCCAGTTGGGGATGGGCACGAGAAACGGTTAGCACCGCACGACTGGCGTCATCATCAGCGCATGACACCATGGACAGCACCTTCGCGATATCGCCCTGATTGTATTCTTCGCATTGCGTCAGCAGTCCGGCCATATCGTTGAAACTGAGATAGTCCAGCAACGCGAAACTCAACAGATTCACATCGTCTATCTCTGAGCCCTTGGCGAATTCGCCGATTAACGACTTCACGACTCGGGCATAGGTCTTTCTGTCCGGCGGATCACCCAGCGTGTCTTCAATCTGGATGCCCAGTTCGCGGGACTGATAAGCAAATTCGGAATGTATCTTTTGCATGGTGTGTTCTTAATGTGATGTGTCGGGCGTGAGGCCGCAACGGTTGAATAATGAATTCCACAATGAGAGCGCCTCATCTTCCGGATCGAGAATGATACGATTGTTGAGACTCAGGTTGTATTCGGCTCTTTTTTTAGGGTCTGAAAGTAACTCATACGCCAGTTTGACCGCATTGAATCGGGTAGTGCTGCCCGTATTTCTGTCCGGATGATGGCGCATAGCAAGCGAGCGGTATGCTTTTTTGATCTCATCTGGCGTCGCGCTCGGGGACACGCCAAGGATGTGGTATGGATTTTCCAATGGATGACTCCTGTTAACACGCCATTTTACACCAGCTCGGGGGCGTCAGGCGCTTCAATGCGGCGGCGGCTCAGGATGGCAGTGAATAAACAGCCATCGGCCGCCAACAGTTTGCAGGTGGCTTAGGCGAGTAAATGTTTGATGAGTTCGCGCTCATCGAGCAATTCCCTGTGACTGTCCTTCATGTGGCGTTGCCCCAGCTCACTGAGTGGCAGGCCTTGCACGATGTGGAAATGACCATTTCGGCAAGTGACCGGGAAGCCATAGATGACGCCCTCCGGGATGCCATAACTGCCGTCGGACGGCACGCTCATGGTCACCCAGTCGTTATGGTGGGAGCTTAACATCCAGTCATGGATATGCGAGATGGCGGCATTGGCGGCACTCGCCGCACTGGATAGGCCGCGCGCGTCGATAACCGCAGCACCGCGCTTTTGCACGGTGGGGATAAATTCGGTTTCCACCCATTCCTGATCCGGCAGAATGTCGCGCACCAGACGTCCGCGTATCTCGGCGTGATCGAGATCGGGATATTGCGTGCCGGAATGGTTGCCCCAGATGATCATCTTCTGGATATCGCGTATGGGCTGGAACAGCTTTTGCGCGACCTGGGCGATGGCACGGTTGTGATCCAGACGCATCATCGCGCTGAAATTGTTAGGGTCTAAATCGGGCGCATTCTTCATCGCAAGCAGCGCATTGGTATTCGCGGGGTTGCCGACCACCAGCACCTTGACGTGACGTGATGCCAGTTCGTTGAGCAGCTTACCCTGAGCGGAAAAGATCGCGCCGTTGGCTTCGAGCAGATCGCGACGTTCCATGCCTTTGCTGCGCGGGCGTGCGCCTATCAGCAGCGCGATTTCGGTATCCCTGAAAGCCACTCTGGGATCGTCGGTGATGATGATTTGTTGTAGCAGTGGAAAGGCGCAGTCTTCCAGCTCCATCATCACGCCGCGCAACATGGCTTGCGCCTGCGGCAAATCGAGTAATTGCAGAATGATCGGCTGATCGCGCCCCAGCATGTCGCCGCTGGCGATACGGAACAGGGTTGCGTAGCCGATTTGTCCGGCGGCGCCGGTGACGGTGATGCGTACAGGGGCTTTCATGATGGGTTCTCCGGATGCTGGCGTGAGCGCATCATAGTTCTTTTGGTTTTCTCGTGCCATGCAAAAGGTGTAACATGCCGCTCAGTATTTTCGCCATGGCAAAGGTCGCTAATGAATAAAGTCCGCCCGAAACACCTTGCGCTGCATCTGATCCAACTGCCTCTTCCCGGTTTTGTTTCCATTCTTCATCGCGTCAGCGGACTGGCTCTGTTTCTGGCGCTTCCGCTATTGCTGATGATGTTGCAATACAGCCTGCGTTCTATTGTGACTTATGAACAATTGATGGATGTGCTGGCACACCCGCTGGCGAAGCTGATGTTGCTGGGCGTGCTGTGGGCTTATGCGCATCATTTTTGTGCCGGGCTGCGCTATATGGCGATTGATTTACACCTGGTCGCCAACCTTAAACAGGCCCGCGACAGCAGCAAAATCGTCATGCTGGTGAGTCTGGTGTTGACAGTCCTGATCGGAGTGAGGTTATGGTAAACCGTACCGTCGTCGGCGCACATTACGGTCTGCGCGACTGGCTGATTCAGCGCGTTAGCGCCGGGGTGATGGCGCTGGGCACGCTGGCACTGGCTGTGTATGTCTTGCTGCATCCTGATATGGGTTATGACCGCTGGACAGCCTTGTTTTCCAGTCAGGGTGTGCGCGCATTCGCGCTGTTGTTCCTGATGAGTTTGTTCTATCACGCCTGGGTGGGAATGCGCGACATTGTGATGGATTACGTCAAGCCGACAGGGATACGGCTGGCGATACATGTCATGGTGATTCTGGCGCTGATTTTGTATTCAATCTGGTCTGTCCAGATTATTTGGGGAATGTGATTCAGGGCTGAGAATGGCGCACCTGATGGATAATCAGGCATTAAGGGAAATAAAATGGCTGTGAATAAACGAACATTTGATGTGGTGGTAGTCGGTGCAGGCGGTTCGGGCATGCGCGCGGCCTTGCAGTTGGCCGAAGCCGGACTGAAGGTGGCTGTGCTGTCCAAGGTGTTTCCCACGCGTTCGCATACGGTTGCCGCACAGGGCGGCATCGCGGCCAGTCTGGGCAATGTCAACGAGGATAACTGGCACTGGCACATGTACGACACGGTGAAAGGCTCGGACTATCTGGGCGATCAGGATGCCATAGAGTTCATGTGCCGCGCCGCTCCCGAGGTCGTGTATGAGCTGGAACATTACGGCATGCCGTTCGACAGGCTGGATAGCGGCAAGATATATCAGCGCCCGTTCGGCGGGCATATGCAGAATTTCGGCAAGAATCCGGTGCAGCGCGCCTGCGCGGCGGCGGATCGTACCGGCCATGCCCTGCTGCATACCCTGTATCAGCAGAACGTCAAGGCCAATACCCATTTCTTCATCGAGTGGATGGCGCTGGACCTGATACGCGATGAAGAGGGTGATGTGCTGGGCGTGACCGCGATGGAGATCGAAACCGGCGAAGTCATGCTGTTTCAGGCGCGCGCGACACTGCTCGCCACCGGTGGCGCGGGACGTATTTTTCAGTCGAGCACCAATGCCTTCATCAATACCGGCGACGGTCTGGGCATGGCGGCGCGCGCCGGCATCCCGCTGGAAGACATGGAGTTTTTTCAGTTTCATCCGACCGGGGTCTATGGCGCGGGGGTGTTGATCACCGAAGGCGTGCGCGGCGAGGGCGGTTATCTGGTGAACGGGCAGGGTGAGCGTTTCATGTCCAAATATGCGCCGAATGCCATGGATCTGGCCAGCCGCGATGTCGTGTCACGCGCCATGACGATAGAGATTAACGAGGGGAGAGGTTGCGGGCCGCTAGGCGATCATCTCATGCTCAAGCTGGATCATCTGGGCGACGATGTGATTAAACAGCGTCTGCCGGGCATACGCGAAATCGCGCTCAAATTCGCCCATGTCGATCCGGCCAAAAACCCTATTCCGGTCGTGCCAACCGCGCATTACATGATGGGCGGCATCCCGACCAATTACCACGGTCAGGTCGTCGCACCCTACAAGACCGGACCGGACGAATTCGTGCACGGTCTGTATGCGGTGGGCGAATGCGCATGCGTGTCGGTGCACGGCGCCAACCGCCTGGGCTGTAATTCGTTGCTGGATTTGCTGGTGTTCGGGCGGGAAGCCGGACGGCAAATCATCGAAGATCTGAAAAGCAGCCCGCATCCCAAACCGCTGCCCAGTGATGCCGCCGATCGGCCGCTGGCCCGACTGGACAGGCTGGAAAACCAGAAAAATGGTGAACGCGTCTCCGAAGTCGGCGATGTGATGCGCAAAACCATGCAGAAGCATTGCGGCGTATTCCGCTTCCCGGACTTGCTCGCGGAAGGGGTGACACAAATCAAACAGATCGCCGAACGCGTCGCGCACACTGAAATTCAAGACAAGAGTCGTGTGTTCAATACCGCGCGCATTGAGGCGCTGGAGCTGGATAATCTGATCGAGGTGGCTCAGGCGACGATGATCACCGCTGAAGCCAGAAAAGAGAGTCGTGGCGCGCATGCCAGAGATGACTATCCGGCACGGGACGACGTGAACTGGTTGAAGCACAGCCTGTATTTCAGTGAAGGACATCGTCTGGATTACAAACCGGTGCGCTTGAAGCCTTTGACCGTGGATTCGTTCCCGCTCAAGGCGAGGGTCTACTAAGCTAGCTACTAGCTTTAGGATGAAATTATGAAATTCAGAATTTATCGTTACAATCCGGAAACCGATGCGGCGCCGCGTATGCAGAATTACGAGCTGGAGGTAGAGTCGGCCGGCAAGATGCTGCTCGATGCGCTGGTATTGCTGAAGGAGCAGGATGACAGTCTCAGCTTGCGCAAGTCCTGCCGTGAAGGGGTATGCGGTTCGGATGCGATGAATATCAACGGGCGCAACGGACTGGCGTGCATCACGCCATTATCGTCGCTGCAAGAGCCTGTGGAATTGCGCCCGCTGCCCGGCTTGCCGGTGATACGCGACTTGATCGTGGACATGACGCAGTTCTTCAAGCAGTACCATTCGATCAAGCCCTATCTGATCAATAATGACCCGCCACCGGAAACAGAGCGCGTGCAGTCTCCAATTCAGCGTGCGCATCTGAACGGGCTTTACGAATGCATCCTGTGCGGTTGCTGCACTACGGCCTGCCCGTCATTCTGGTGGAATCCGGATAAGTTCGTCGGCCCGGCAGGTTTGTTGCAGGCCTACCGCTTCATTGCCGACACACGCGATCAGGCCACCAGCGAGCGCCTGGATGATCTGGAAGATCCGTATCGGCTGTTCCGTTGTCACACCATCATGAATTGCGTGGATGTTTGTCCGAAGGAATTGAATCCGACCGAGGCGATTGGACGTATCAAGGATTTGATGATCAAGCGTATGGTTTGAAAAACGAGGACTGAGGACTGAGGGATGAGGAGTGCGGGATGAGGAGTGCGGGATGAGTAGCGAGGAACGAGAATTGCGAAGCGGGGAGGTACTCAGTCCTCAGTCCTCAGTCCTTCGCTCAAAACAACAAGCGCAAAGCGCGACTATGTTTTTAGGAGAAGACCCTTGCGGTCTCAGTCCTGAACTTTTGCAACGAGTGCGCTGGCGCTGCAGGCGCGGTTTGTTGGAGCTGGATATTGTGCTGGGGCGCTTTGTTGATACGAATTACACCCGGTTATCAGAGAAAGAACGGCAAATATTTGAAGAGTTTCTGGATATGCCGGACAATCCGCTCTGGGATATGATTGCAGGCAGGCAGGATGCCGTGTCGGATGAACAGGCCGCGTTGCTGGAAAAAATTAACGCGGCATAAATAATATCAGGATGGGAAATCGGATGGAAAAAGAACTTAGCCAGAAAAAACGTATCGCAACGCTCACTTTGGATGATGGTCGCCAGATTGAATTGCCGATTATATCCGGCACCTTAGGGCCGGATGTTATCGACATTCATGAACTGGGAAAAGTGGGTTTGTTTACCTATGATCCGGCTTTTTTCTCCACGGCAAGCTGCACCTCCGAAATCACCTTTATCGACGGCGACGCCGGCTTGCTGTATTACCGTGGCTATCCGATCGAACAATTGGCGGAAAAATCTGATTTTCTGGAAGTCTGTTATCTACTGCTGAATGGACAGATGCCGAACGCCGAGCAAAAATCCGAATTCGAACACAAAATGAAGTCGCATTCCATGGTGCATGATCAGTTGGCGCGCTTTCTGAACGGCTTTCGCCGGGATGCGCATCCGATGGCGGTCATGGTCGGCGTGGTTGGCGCACTGTCGGCGTTCTATCACGATTCGCTTGATATTAACAATCCGGAACACCGCGATCTGGCCGCGATGCGCCTGCTGGGCAAGGTGCCGACCATAGCCGCGATGGCCTACAAATACCATAACGGTTATCCCTTCATGTATCCGGCCAACAAATTCAGCTATGTGGAGAACTTTCTGTACATGATGTTCGCCACGCCCGCCGAGGACTATGTGCCCAATCCGGTGCTGGTGCGGGCGCTGGAGCGCATTTTTATCCTGCATGCAGACCACGAGCAGAACGCGTCCACTTCGACCGTGCGTCTGGCCGGATCGAGTGGCGCGAATCCGTTTGCCTGTGTCGCGTCAGGTATTGCCGCCCTCTGGGGACCGGCACACGGCGGAGCCAACGAGGCCGCGCTGAATATGCTGGAGGAAATTGGCGACGTGTCGCGGGTGGCCGAATATGTGCAGGGCGTGAAGGACAAGAAATACCGTCTGATGGGCTTCGGTCATCGGGTTTACAAGAACATGGACCCGCGTGCGGCGGTGATGCGTGAGACTTGTCACGAAGTGCTGAAAGAACAAGGGCTGGAAAACGATAAGTTGTTCAAGCTGGCGATAGAGCTGGAAAAAATCGCCCTGAATGACCCCTACTTCATTGAAAGAAGACTGTATCCGAACGTGGACTTTTATTCGGGTATCGTGTTGCGTGCGATCGGTATTCCGACCAATATGTTCACGGTCATCTTCGCCGTGGCACGCAGCATAGGCTGGATTTCGCAGTGGAAAGAAATGATGTCCGCGACTGACCGCAAGATCAGCAGGCCTCGTCAACTCTATGTCGGCGCTAAACGGCGCGACTACCCGCCCCTGGACGAACGGTGAACGAACACGCACATTTTCTCAAGATGATGCAGGACAACTCATTGTTGTTCGCCGCGCCTTTTGTTGAAGGCATTTACGAGCAGTATCTGCTTGATCGAAATAGCGTAACAGACGAATGGCGTAGCTATTTCGATGCCTTTCCGGCCTGGAATAACAGCGCGCACGAACAGGCGCACAGCCCGGTTCAGCGCGCGTTCGAGGCTTTGCCGAATGCAATGGTCGCGCCTGATGCGGATCATGAACGCAAGCAGGTCAAAGTACTGCAACTGATCAATGCGCATCGCTTTCTGGGGGTGCGTGTCGCCAATCTTGACCCCCTCAACCGCCTTGTCAAACCGGTTTTTCCTGCGCTTGACCCGGTGTATTACGGCTTCGCTGAGGCCGATATGGATACCACCTATGAGACGGGTTCGCTGGTGTCAGCGGCACGTCTGACGCTGCGCGAAATCATGCGCTTGTTGCGGCAGACTTACTGCGGGAGCATAGGCGCGGAATACATGTACATCAGCGATGTGCCGCAAAAACGCTGGATACAGGACAGACTGGAGGGGGTGCGCGGTGTCTCCGGATATGATGCCGCACAGCGCCGCCGTATCCTGGGGCGCCTGACCGCTGCGGAGACGCTG
>JAURZN010000012.1 GCA_030653355.1 Gallionella sp.
TTCACGTTGAACTTGCCCGGCTTTGCCGGGGGATGCATCGCCCACGGTTTAGTGACAGAATGTCCGCATGGAGCGGTCAATTTCATCCGTCATTCGCAGTCATTTTCCAGCCCTCGCCCTCCACCACAAACTGCCGCTGCACCAGCATAAAGCGGCATCGCTGATCGCCCGCTGCGGGCGTTCCGAAATGGGCGGGCATCTGGAGCGTTGCCCTTGCGCCCGAACCGAACACATCGTCTGGCACAGCTGCAAACACCGCCTGTGCCCGCGTTGCGCCAACAAAGCCCGCGTGTCCTGGCTGGAACATGAAAGCGCGCGCCTGCTGCCCTGTGCCCACCACCATATCATCTTCACTTTCCCGCATGAACTGCTCGGTGTCTGGCGCTACAACCGCGCCCTGATGACCGATGCGATGTTCAATGCAGTGGCCCACACACTGACCGAGTTGCTTGCCGACCCGCGTTATCTCGGCGCGGTTCCGGGCATCCATCTGGCACTGCATACCTGGTCGCGCGCCATGGCGCTGCACCCGCATATTCACGCGCTTACCACCGATGGCGGCCTGCATGACGGCCAGTGGCGCGCGCCACGGCGCAGCCACTTCCTGCCCGCGCGCGTCGTCAAGACGCTGTTCCGGGGCAAGTTGCTCGCGCTGTTGTCCGAGCTGTTTGCCTGTGGCCGGTTGAAGCTGCCGCCGGATTTTTCGCCCGAGCGCTTCAGGAGTCTGCTCAACCGTCTCGGGCGCATCAAGTGGCACGTGTGGTTGTGCGAGCGTTACACCCACGGCCAGGGCGTACTGGCTTATCTCGCGCGCTACCTGCGCGGTGGCCCGCTGCGCGATTCCCAGCTCATCGCGGCCGACGACAAACATATCGTGATGCGCTACCAGCCCCACGACGCGCCGTCCACCACCCTGGCGCTCGCGCCCGAGGCCTGGCTGCTGCGCTATCTCGAACACGCGCCCATCTCCGGTCAGCATCAGCTGCGCCGCTACGGCCTGTACGCCACGGCCAGCCGCACCAAGCGCGAACGCGCCCGCGGGCAGGTACCCCCGCCAGTGGTGCGCGCCCCGCACCATGTGGCGCTGTACCCTTTGCTCGTGGTGTGTTGCCCGCACTGCGGGGAGCCGCTGCGTTTCGTGTGCCGCATTTCGCCACTGCGTGCGCCGCCATGACGCATCCGGCTCTATTGGTTTTTGTGGCAGGACGCCATTGCACGGCGACAGGCATTCTCTTGCGCAGGTTTCGCCCAGATACCCGGTCGCGGCGTGTTTCGCCGGTGTGCGCGCCTCGCCCGGTTCACGCGCACCGTTTTACCCACCGTTTTTTACGGCCACGCGATTGTCCTTCACCTCTTGCGAGTTCTTTGCGGCATAATCTGCACAATTGAATTTCCCGGAGCGGCAAACCCGTGCAAGTCCAACCCAACGTTGAAGCACACTCCCACGCACAAACGGTCTGCAACTGCGCAAAGGCCGCGTCTGTGCGTGGGAGGTGCTCAACTTAACGTTAGC
>JAURZN010000014.1 GCA_030653355.1 Gallionella sp.
TGCAGCGGCAGTTTGTGGTGGAGGGCGAGGGCTGGAAAATGACTGCGAATGACGGATGAAATTGACCGCTCCATGCGGACATTCTGTCACTAAACCGTGGGCGATGCATCCCCCGGCAAAGCCGGGCAAGTTCAACGTGAAGTCGCCACCAAAAAACAACTAAATATTTTAGCTGGACAGGTGACTAAGTGGTTTTGAATAAATAAAACTTGATTGTTATCAATCATCAGCGTAATTTTAGCGCACCTGTTTTATAAATAATAAAATTGTGAAACACACCTTAGATGCAAGCTGATTCTGACATTCCGCATCCTCGCAAGCTGCTTGAGCAGGTTGTAGATCGTTTGCGTGTAAAGCACTATAGTTTGCGCACGGAAAAAACTTACGTGGACTGGATTAAACGCTTTATCTGGTTCCATGGCAAGCGACATCCGAAAGAGATGAGCGCGCCGGAAGTCGAGGCATTTTTATCGCATCTTGCGGTCGAACGTTCGGTTTCAGCTTCGACGCAGAATCAGGCGAAGAGCGCCTTGCTGTTTTTATACAAGGAAGTGTTGGGGATCCAGTTGCCTTGGCTGGATAACGTCACGCAGGCCAAGGTACCCAAACGTTTGCCGACCGTATTGACCCGCGAGGAAGTGCAGTCTGTGCTGGCACGACTGGACGGCACGGTCTGGCTGATTGCCAGTCTGCTATATGGCAGCGGGATGCGCATCATGGAATGTTTGCGGCTGCGCGTGAAGGATGTGGATTTTGCGAGGCACGAAATTCTGGTGCGCGAGGGCAAGGGCTTCAAGGATAGGGTGACCATGTTGCCAGTTTCTCTGGTGCCGCCACTCAAGGAACATTTGGTGCGTGTGAAAGTGTTGCACGACGAGGATTTGGCGCTGGGTTATGGCGAAGTATTCATGCCGATGGCACTGGATAAAAAATATCCGGCTGCGGGAAAGTCATGGGGCTGGCAATATGTGTTTCCTTCACGCAACCTGTCGATTGATCCGTATTCCGGCAAGACGCGCCGTCATCACGCGGATGAAAAGGTCATACAACGCGCAATGAAAAAGGCTGTGCTGGCAGCGGGTATAGTCAAGCTCGCCACGCCGCACAGTTTGCGCCATTCCTTCGCTACGCATTTACTGGAGAGCGGTTACGACATCCGCACCGTGCAGGAATTGCTGGGTCATTCGGATGTTTCCACCTCGATGATTTACACACATGTGCTGAACAAGGGCGGCAGAGGGGTGGTCAGCCCGCTGGACCGGTAAACTGAATATCAGCCCGGCGCTCAACGACCCTTTACGGGTTGCAAACCGCGTGGAATAACAGGCTGTTGATTTACTGCTTTGCGCCCATCGCCAGCGCCCGCAGCCTGCCTTGTTCCAGTTCGGCAAAATCCGGTTCCGCAAACCAGCCTTGCAGGTTGTCCAGCACCAGATCCGTTAGCGCGTGTATCCAGTCGTTGCGGTCGTTAAGGCAGGGGATGTAGTGGTATTCGCCGCCGCCGGCATGCTGGAAATCCTCTTTCCCTTCCATGGCGATTTCTTCCAGAGTTTCCAGACAGTCCGCGACAAAGCCGGGGCAGACCACATCCACGCGGCTGACTTTTTGCTTGCCCAGTTCTTTGAGTGTGGCGGTGGTGTAGGGCTTGATCCATTCCGCCTTGCCGAAACGCGACTGGAAACTGACGACATATTGCTCGGGTTTCAGGCCAAGCGCTTGCGCCAGCAGGCGTCCGGTCTTGTGGCATTCGCAGTGGTAAGGGTCGCCCTTGTCCAGCGTGTATTGCGGGACGCCGTGAAAACTCATCAGCAGTTTTTCAGGACGGCCATGTTGTACCCAGTAATCGTTGATATTGGTCGCGAGCGCCTGAATATACGCCGGGTAATCGTGGAAATTTTTGACGGTGCGAATGGCGGGTAAGTTGCGCATCTGTTGCAGGGCGCTGAACACCTGGTCGAACACCGGGGCGGTCGAGCTGGCGGCGTATTGCGGAAACAGCGGGGCTATCAGGATGCGCTGGCAATTCTGTTGCTTGAGCCGGCGCAGGGCATCGGCAATGGACGGATTGCCGTAGGTCATCGCGAAATCCACGACAAGCGGAGACTGAGTGCGCGTGCCCAGATAGCCTTTTAACAAGACCGCCTGTTTTTCGGTATAGACGCGCAGCGGAGAACCTTCAGCTAACCAGATACTGGCATATTTTGCTGCGGATTTTTTCGGGCGCACGTTGAGGATAATGCCGTTGAGTATCAGCCACCAGATCGCCTTGGGGATTTCCACTACGCGCGGATCACCCAGAAACTGCTTGAGATAGGGGCGCACCGCTTGTGCGGTGGGCGCGTCCGGTGTGCCCAGGTTGACCAGCAAAATGCCAGTTTTTTGGGTCGTGCCGTGGATGTGGGCGGGTTCAGTCTGATAGGCCATAGTTGTTATGTATTTTATGTTAACCAACAATCGTTCATTAACCCGGAACTCGTCATTTGCGCGCAGCGGGTCAATATCAAGGTTTTATCCGCTTTGCGGGCAGTTCATTTTGCTGGATTCCCGCCAGTGCGGGATAAACAGAATCTCGGCTGGCGTAGTTGGCCAGCTTAGATAATGTTTAGTAGTTTCATCAATGACGGCTCTAATGAATTTTTCGGGTTACAGTTTCTTTTCGGCTTTTTTGATGCCTTCCAGAATATCTGCACGACGACCGGCATCCGCATCTTCACGTCCCGGGCGGGCGGGTGCGTTCAATGCTTTCCTGAAGTATTCGAGTGATTTTGCATATTCGCCGCGCTCCAGCAGAAAATCCGCGTAGAAATAGTTCTGGTCTATGCCGTTAGGGCTGACTTTGAGTGCGCGTTCGAGATACTCGCGTGCCTTGTCGAAATCGCCGAAAGAACCGAAACGCGGCACTTTGTAATACAGGCTGCCGAGCGAAGTCAGCGCGGAACCTTCCAGCGCATTCGGGTCGATCTTTTCCGCCGCCAGCAGCAAGTCACGCGCCGCTTTGGCCGTGCCGCCGGCGGACAGGAAACTCTGGTACTTGGCCAGGGTGCTGGTGATGATACCTTCCCAGATCAGTGGTTCGGCGCGTCCCGGATTGCTGGCGCTCACCTGATGTGCCTGTTTGGCCAGCTTTTCCAGTGCGTCTTCACGGCTTTTTTCGGGCAACTGGTAGTTGGCCTTTGCCCATTCGTGCTGCAATTGGGCGATGGAGGTATCCATGCCTGTGGCGGCATAGGCCGTGCTGATGCTGAATGCCAGCGCGAATAAGAAGGCGTATTTCTTCATTGATGCGTTCCTTGTGTGGGTTGAGGGACTATTTTTTGAGTTGTGCGTATTTGCGGGCAATGCGCGTGTTTTTAAGCAATCCGCCGTCTACCAGACGCGGGAACACGCCATTTAGCCGGGCAAAGAAGGATTCCGGCTGGCCGATGAAATATTCTTTCGCTTCCTGCTCTATGGCCTGTACGATTTGTGCGGCGACATAGTCGGGTTCATCCAGATTGGTTTTTGTTTCGAGATGCATCTGGCTGGTCAGAGCGTCGTTCAGCGGCGTCCTGGTGGCGCGCGGCGAAACGTAGCTTACGCCCACCCGGCTATCCGCCAGTTCACGCCCTAACGCCTCGGAAAAACCGCGTATCGCAAATTTACTGGCGCAATAGCTGGAAAAATGAGGAAAGCCGATAGAGCCGAAGGTCGAGCCGATGTTGACGATACGGCCGCTGTTTTGCGCCAATAAAGTCGGCAGGGCGGCGCGCACCAGTAGCATGGGTGCCAGCACATTGAGGTTGATGATTTGGGCGATGCGTTCGGGAGCCTGATTTTCATACAGCGTGAAATCCAGCAGTCCTGCGTTGTTGATGACGATGTCAAAGCCACCCATCGCCTGCGATGCGGCCTCGATAATCCGTGCGGCCGCGCCTTCGGAGGTCAGATCCAGCGCGATGGCTGTCGCGCTTCCGCCATTGTGATTGATCTCGGCGCAGATTTCCTCCAGACGCGTGGCGTTGCGCTCTACCAGTGCCAGATGCGCGCCCCTGGCGGCGAGTAATTTCGACAGATGATATCCGATGCCACCGGCCGCGCCGGTCAGGATGATGCGTTTTCCGGACAGATTCATGCTGTTTCTCCCTTCAGGAAGCGCTTGCCCAGATCGCGGAAAATATCGCCATACAGTTTGTAGAACATGCGCGCGCAATGGGTCAGGACTGTCTGATCGGCAGGGTCGGTAATCTGGTTGATCAGCGACTCGTAGAAATCCACATGGCCTACATCCAGCGAGCCGTGTGAAGTCAGGTAGGAGAAGGCATCCGGCCCCAATCCCAAGCTTTGCTGTATGGCTTTCCCGGCATGAGTCGCCAGCGCGACGCTGGTGCCTTCGAGCACCAGCACCATGCCGAAGAAGCCGACCGGGTTGACGCGGGCGATGGTGTCGTAGGCGTAAGCTACCATCAGTTCGGTGGCGGGGCGGGGTGTGCCGTTGCGCACGGCCTCGGCATCGCCGCCGCAGGCCTTGATGTCGCCCAGTATCCATTCCTGATGACCGACTTCCTCCTCGATGTATTCGGCCACGGCCGTCCTGAGCCACTCGTACTTGCCCGGCAATCGTCCGCCGCAAGACATCAGCAGCGGGGTGGTGTGCCTGACGTGATGATAAGCCTCGGTCAAAAAGGCGATATAGGCTTCAAGGCTGACTTCGCCCATCGCGGCGGCCTGAATGATGGGCAGGCTCTGCAATTCATTGCGTTCGGCTTCGGTTGCGGCCAGCAATTGCTGATACGGTGTCATGAATAGTTAATCTCGCTGTTAATTATCTGAATTGTCATGATAAAGCTGTTCGATAGCCGTCTGATACTGCGCCTGGATCGCCTCGCGCTTTAAGCGGCCATTGCCGGTCAGCTGGCCGTTCTGCGGCAAGAACGGTGCAAGTGCTGGCAGCCAGTATTTTACCTGAGCATAGTCTGGCAGCACACGATTGGCATCGGCTATGGCCTGATTGATCGCAGCGACGTTCTCCGGTGTGTTGCCGCGCGGCACGATCACGGCCACGTTCCACGGTCGGGCTTCGCCGAACACGGCGGCCTGGGCGATGGCCGGGTGCAGGGTCAATTCGCGTTCCACCCATTCCGGCGACACGTTGCGGCCGAACGAGGTGATGAAGATGTTTTTCTTGCGCCCGCTAAGGTGCAAAAATCCGTCGTGATCCAGATGTCCGATGTCGCCAGTCGGCCAATAGTTATCCGCCGGAACGGGTTCGTTGCCGATATGGCTCAGCAGCGTGGCACCCGCAACGAGAATTTCGCCATCACCGGCAATTTTCACTCTGACGTGCGGCAGGGGTTTTCCCACACTGCCGGGCAGGTGGTCAGATTCGGTATTGAGCGACACCACTGACGCGCATTCGGATAAGCCATAGCCTTCAAATACCGGGATGCCAAGCGCCTGTGCCCGTTGCAGCAAACGCTCGGAAACGCTTGCGCCGCCTATCGCAACAAAGCGCAACTGCGCAGGCCGTGCATGGCCCGCTTCAATTGCTGCTACCGCTGCGTGCAGCAATTGCGGGGTCAGTATCGTGGTTGTGGCCTGATATCTGCTCAGCGTGTCCAGCATCTTCTGTACATTCAGTCCGCTGGAGCCGCTCAATCCCACGGTTGTCAGCGGCAGCAAATGACAGCTCGCACCCGCCAGCAGCGGCACATACAGTCCGGCCAGATTTTCCAGGAGGGTGGACAACGGCAGCAGACTGACATGACGGTCAGTCTGCTTGCCCCGCGTAGCGGCCAGCAACGAGGTTGCGACCTGATGCAGGGCAGCTGCGGAGAGGCAGACGCCTTTGGGGTGTCCGGTGGTGCCCGAGGTATAGGTGACTTTTACCGTGCCGGCAGGCAAGGTCTTCACAGGGATGCTGCTCAGGCGAATCTCGGTGAGTTCCTGACCGCTGATGATGTGCGTGTAAGAGGTGTCCGCTTCAATGTCGCAGTCGGCCAGAATTTTCTGGTACTGATCGGGCTGGTCGGTGAGGATGCAACTGATGCCCGCATCACGAACGCTGTGGACGATTTGTTCTGCCGAGAAAAAAAACGGCAGGGGAATGATGACTTTGCCGTTGGCCAGTCCGGCCAGATCGAGCACCGCCCATAACGGCGAATTATCGACCGCCAGCCCTAATGTTCTGGCCGGGATGGTGCGCAGCAGCGCGCCGATTTGTTCGATGGCGTCGCTGAGGTCCTGATAGCTGAGAATATGCTGCTCACCGATCAGAGCAAGCGCATCGGGCTGTTTTTCGCACTGCCGCATGAGGGCCGTGATGAGGGATGGCTGCACATTCTTCTCCTTAGGTTTCGGGTTGGTTTTCCCGGCGCCGTTCCATACGCCGCACTGCCATGACTTGCGGATGTTGTTGGTAATAACTGCCCCATTCGGATTGTTCTTCAGGAGGCAAATGCGTTACCTCTGCATCGCACAATATTTTAGGGAAAATATTTTGTTTGATGAGTGAGTTGTGCAGCAATTGTACGATGGTGAATACCGCCCATTGCTTGGAAGTTGCGTGCAACTGGTCAAAAATGGCGGTAATCAGCAGGCGGGCCATGCCCATCTCGGCGACGGAAAAATTACCTATTTCGACAATATCGTTGCGCTGAATGGGCGAGCCTGTCCGTTCGGCGAGCAGTTGTTCTACGGGTTTGTCCATGTATGTTTCCAGGAACAGGCGTTCGGTTGCCGCACTACGCAGCCCGCAGGCTGCAATCAGTTTCCCGTCAGGATCGCGCAGGCTCATCAGATAAGGCATGAAATGATTGATTCGCGCATTGTAAGCCTGATGGAAAATATCAGCGATGAATTGCTCTATTTCGGCTCTGTCTTCTGCATCCGGGCCGGAAAAATGTACGGTATTAGCGAGATGATTCATGCGGATACCCGGATCGGTGATGTTTTAGAATCATGGATAAAAGTGTGATGTTGTCCGTTACGGTCTAATGCAAGCACAGCCGATTCTGTCCTGTAATAACTATGCTTGCATGGGCGGCTGTTCTCAGGGTGCGTGTAAGCAGAAAAGTTCAATTGTAATTGTCTTTGACAAACAGGCGTTTGAAAACTACATTGCACAACTTATTCAGCAAAATCTGATAGATGATGAAATCCCTATTCCCGTTGGTTGTACTCGTCTCTGTCCTCAGCGCTTGCAGTAAGGAAGCCGCGCCGCCCGCCAAGACCGAACGACCTGCACTGACCCGGGTGGTGGGCGCGCTGGCAGGAGAGAACGGCAATTGGTATAGCGGCGAAATACGTGCGCGCCATGAGGTCACGCTGGGTTTTCGACTAGGGGGCAAGATAGTCGAGCGCAGGGTGGAGGCGGGCAACTCGGTGCAGGCCGGGCAGGTGCTGGCGCGTCTGGATCCGACTGATGCGGGATTGCAGTCGAGTGCATCGCAGTCGCAATACCGGCTGGCCGAGTCCGAAGCGGTGCGCTACCGCGAATTGCGCAGCAAGGGTTTTGTCAGTCAGTCTGCGCTGGACATCAAGGAAGCTGCGCTCCAGGCTGCCGCCGCCCAGGCCGGGCTGGCGCGCAATCAGTCTGCCTATACCACCTTGCGCGCCGAACAGGCCGGCGTGATTGCTGCAACCTGGGTGGAAGCAGGTCAGGTAGTCAGTGCCGGGCAGCCAGTGATGCGGCTGGCACAGGATGGCGAGCGCGAAGTGGCGATTGCGATACCGGAAGCGCAGTTGGCCGGGCGCAAAGTGGGCGAGGCGGCTGAAGTCGTGTTGCTGAGCGGTGACGGTGTGCCACGGACAGGACGTTTGCGGGAATTGTCGGCGGTTGCCGACCCGGCCAGCCGAACCTATCCGGCGCGGGTGTCGTTTAGTGTTGCGCCCGGACAGGTGGCGCTGGGCATGACCGCACGCGTGCGTTTCGCCGCTCCGAAACACACGACTAGAGACTGGTTGATTCCACATTCGGCCATTTATCAGCAGGGTAATCAGACTGCGGTATGGGTCGTGGCGGCGGACCGCAGTGTCAGTTTGCGGCAGGTGAAAATCGCCGCCTATCGCGATGAGGGCGCCGTGATTGCCGGCGGACTGGTGGCAGGTGAACGCATCGTCAGCGCGGGGGTGCACAGGCTGACGGCCGGTGAAAAAATCCGCCTGATCGACGCCGGCAGCGCGCCATGAAAGGGCCCAATCTCTCCGCCTGGGCGCTGAATCACCAGCAGATGATGCTGTATCTGATCATCGTGCTCACTGCGGCGGGCATCATTTCCTATTTCAATCTGGGGCGAGCCGAAGACCCGGATTTTACCTTCAAGGTGATGGCGGTGCGCACGCTGTGGCCGGGCGCGACGGCGCTGGAGGTTGAACGCGAACTGACGGAACGGGTAGAAAAGAAGTTGCAGGAAACGCCGTGGGTGGACGTGCTGCGTTCCGCCTCCAAGCCGGGCGAGTCCATGGTGTTCGTAATGCTGAAGGATTACACTCCGAAAAAAGAGGTGCCGGAGGCATGGCGTCAGGTGCGCAAGAAACTGGATGACATTCGTCATACCCTGCCGTCCGGCGTGCAGGGGCCGTTTCCGAATGAAGAATTCGGCGATGTGCAAATCAATATTTTTGCGCTGACCGGTGATGGGTTTGATCTGGCAGCCTTGCGCCGTTATGCGGATCAGATAGCCCTGGAATTGGCGCTAGTCCCGGATGTCAGGCGCGTCGAGCTGATAGGTGTGCAGGATGAAAAAATCTATCTGGATGCGTCTCCTGCCCGGCTGGCGAGTTTCGGCATCACACCCGCGCAGATAGGCGCGGCATTGCAACAGCAGAACGGGGTTGCGCCCGGCGGCTTCGTCGATACGGACAGCGATCGCATCTGGCTGCGTGTGACAGGGGGTTACGACAGCGTAGAACGGATACGCAATACCGATTTGCTGGTGAACGGCCAGCATTTGCGTCTGGGCGATATCGTCAAGGTGTCGCGCGGCCTGAGCGATCCGCCGCGTCCGGCGATGCGGGTCGGCGGGCAACCCGCCATCGGCATGGGCGTTGTCATGGACAAGGGCGGCAACGTCGTCAAGCTGGGCGAAAATCTGGACATCGCAATGAAAACCATCTCGGCATCCCTGCCGGTGGGCGTTACGGTGCATGTCGTGGCCAATCAGCCCGAAGTCGTCAAAGAATCCATTTCCCTGTTCCAGACTTCGCTGGCGGAAGCGATTCTGATCGTGCTGGCGGTCTCATTTATCAGTCTGGGCTGGCGTACCGGCACGGTGGTGGCGCTGTCCATCCCGCTGGTGCTGGCGATTACCTTCTTCATGATGAAGCTGTTCGGCATTGATTTGCAGCGCATCTCGCTGGGTGCGCTGGTAATCGCACTCGGTTTACTGGTGGACGATGCCATCATCGCCGTGGAAATGATGGTGGTGAAAATGGAGCAGGGCTGGGATCGCGTCAAGGCGGCCACCTTTGCCTATACCTCGACGGCTTTCCCCATGCTGACCGGTACGCTGATTACCGCAGCCGCCTTCACGCCCGTGGGCTTTTCCAAGTCGGCCGCCAGCGAATACACCTTCTCGATTTTTGCCGTGGTGACCATTGCCTTGCTGGTTTCATGGCTGGTTGCCGTGTTGTTCACGCCCTATCTCGGCTATAAATTGCTGGACCCGAAAAAACTCATCGCGAAAGCCCAAAAACATGGCGAGGATATTTACGACACGCCCTTTTATCGTCGTTTTCGCGCGCTGGTGGAATGGTGTCTGCGCAACCGATGGAAGGTGATAGCTGCGACGCTGTTGTTGTTTGTCCTGTCCATCGTGGCCTTTGGCAAGGGTGTGCAAAAGCAGTTTTTCCCGTCTTCCAGTCGTCTGGAGCTGATGGTGGATGTGTGGCTGCCGCAGGGCGCATCGCTCAGGGCTACCCGGCATGAAGTCGAGCGCATCGAACACTTGCTCAAGGGTGATTCCGATGTGCACACTTACTCGTGCTACGTCGGTAACAGCGCGCCGCGCTTCTTTTTGTCGCTGGATGTCAAATTATTCAGCGACAACTATGCGCAGTGCGTGATTCTGACCAAAAGCATCGCGGCACGCGAGACGCTCAAGCACAGGCTGGAACAAATATTCACTTCTGCCGAGGGTGGTTTTACCCATATCCATCCGCATGTGGTCAGACTGGAAAACGGCCCGCCGGTGGGCTATCCGGTGCAGTTCCGCGTCAGCGGTAGCGATGTCGAACAGGTGCGCGGCATCGCCGATCAGGTGTCCCTGTTGATGCGTGCCAACCCGCATTTACAGGATGTCAGCTTCGACTGGAATGAAAAAGTGAAAAGCGTGCGCATCCTCGTTGATCAGGACAAGGCGCGCATACTCGGCGCCTCCAGCCTCGACATTGCACGGGCCTTGCAAGGCTGGATGAACGGGATTGCGCTTACCCAGTATCGCGAGGGCGATCAGTTGATCGACGTGGTGTTCAGAGGCGAGCGCACCTCGGGCGAGGTGCAGCGTACGCTGGATCGTTTGCCCGATCTGGATATTCCGCTGGCAAATGGCGCTCATGTGCCGCTGGCGCAACTCGCCCGTCTGGTGCCCGTGCTGGAAGAGGGCATTATCTGGCGGCGTCACCGCACGCCGACCATGACGGTGCTGGCCGATATGAGTGATAAGACCCAGCCCGCAACGGTGTCCACACAATTGAATGCACAACTGGAAACGCTGCGCGCCACTCTGCCGGCAGGCTATCGCATCGAAATGGGCGGCAGCCTAGAGGAATCCGCCAAGGGCGAAACGGCGATCAAGGCGGTGGTGCCGATGATGCTGGTGGGCGTGATTACCTTGCTGATGATACAACTGCAAAGCATCAGCCTCACCCTCATCGTGCTGCTCACCGCGCCGCTGGGCTTGATCGGCGTGACCGCAGCACTGCTGATTTTTCAGGTGCCGTTTGGCTTCGTCGCCAATCTCGGCTTCATCGCGCTGGCGGGCATGATCATGCGCAACTCGGTCATCCTGGTGGATCAAATCCGTCAGGATGAGGAAGAGGGTAAATCCCGCTGGGAATCTATCGTCAGTTCCACCGTGCGCCGTTTTCGCCCGATCACCCTGACCGCGGCCGCGGCCATACTGGCGATGATCCCGCTCACCCGTCAGGTGTTCTGGGGGCCGATGGCGGTCACTATCATGGGCGGGCTGGTGGTCGCCACTCTGCTCACCTGTCTGTTTTTGCCAGCGCTGTATGCGGCGTGGTTCAGGGTCAGGGAGGAGTGAAAAACAGGCAGGCAGTCACCGCCGTGAAAGCGGGCATGCATCCGCGCAATCCGCACCGGGGGCGTTATGATTTTCAGCGACTCATTGCCGCCAGTCCGGAGCTGGCGGCTTTCGTGTCGCCCAATGCCTATGGTGACGAATCGATAGACTTTGCCGATCCGCTTGCGGTGAAGGCGCTCAACTGCGCCTTGCTGAGGCTGGAATACGCCATCGAGGGATGGGATATTCCGGCGCAGTACCTTTGCCCGCCGATCCCGGGCAGAGCGGATTATCTGCATTACCTTGCCGATCTGCTGGCTGACGGCGGTGTCATCCCTCGCGGCGATGCGATACGAGTGCTCGACATCGGCACGGGCGCGAACCTGATCTATCCGCTGATCGGTCATCGTGCGTACGGCTGGCAGTTTGTCGGCGCAGACATTGATCCGGTAGCGCTGGTCAACGCGCAACGCATTCTGGATGCAAACAGCGGCCTGAATGAGGTCATCGAATTGCGTCTGCAAGCCTCACCCGGCGCAGTTTTCAGCGGCATCGTTCAGCCGGATGAGCGCTTTGATCTTACCCTGTGCAATCCGCCTTTTCATGCTTCGCCGGCTCAAGCCAGTGCGGGCACGCAGCGCAAATGGAAGAATCTTGGTAAACAGAACGCCAGAAAACCGCTGCTGAATTTCGGCGGGCAGGGCGCGGAGCTGTGGTGTGAGGGAGGCGAGGAGGCCTTTGTATGCCGCATGGTCGAAGAGAGCGTGTTATTTGCTGATCGCTGTCTCTGGTTCACCACGCTGATTTCGAAGTCAGCCAGCCTGCCTGCCATTTATGGTGCGTTGAAAAAGGCGGGGGTGGCAGACAGCAGGACGATAGAGATGGCGCAAGGGCAGAAAAAAAGTCGTCTCGTGGCCTGGACTTTTCAGAGCGAAAACCAGCAACGCCCGTGGCGTAGCTCGCGCCGGAAATAAAAACACGCTTCGGCTTGCCGCAGCCTATCAATTCGGGCCGGTCAGGCTGCATCCCTCTGCTATCATTACGCCATGCTCAATATACTTAACATGACTTATCTGCAGGGTGGCGTCCCCCTGCTTCAACAGGCGAATTTGCAGGTGTACGCCAACCAGCGCATCGGTCTGGTCGGGAAGAACGGTTGCGGCAAGTCCACGCTGTTTCGCCTGATACGCGGTGAAATCAATCCGGAAAGCGGTGAAGTCTCGCTGCAAAGCGGCAAGACGCTGGCCTATGTCGAACAGGAAATAGAAAATTCCGATCAGGCGGCGCTTGAATTCGTACTCGACGGGGATGTGCGCTTGCGTCAGCTGGAAATAATATTGCAGCGAGAACAGCACGATGCGGCATGGTTTGAGGCGCAGCAGCAGTTCGAGGCGATAGAGGGTTACGGCGCTCCGGCGCGTGCCGCGCAGTTGCTCAACGGTCTGGGCTTTGCCTCGGACAGTCTGGTGCGTCCGGTGAGCAGTTTTTCCGGTGGCTGGCGCATGCGTCTGAATCTGGCGCGCGCGCTGATGCACAGGGCGGATTTGCTGCTGCTGGACGAGCCGACCAACCATCTCGATCTGGAAGCCATACTCTGGCTGGAGCAGTATCTGTCGCGCTATCCGGGCAGCATACTGCTGGTGTCGCATGACAGGGAATTCCTCAATGCCACCGTCAATCGCATCGCCCATGTACACGACTGCGTGATCGACAGCTATGCAGGGGATTATGATGATTTCGAGCGCGCCCGCGCCGAGAAAATTGCCCAGCAGAATCAGGCTTTCCAGACGCAGCAGCTGAAAATCGCGCATCTGGAAGACTTTGTGCGGCGCTTCAGGGCTCAGGCAACCAAGGCCAAACAGGCGCAAAGCCGCGTCAAGGCGCTGGAGCGGCTCACGCGCATTGCGCCCGCCCACATTACCGACGGGCATTTCGAGCTGGAGATTGAAGCGCCTGAACGCAGTCCCGATTTGCTGATGCGTCTGGATAATATGGGCTTTGCCTACGGCGAAAACTTCCCTCTCCCCAACCCTCTCCCGCAGGCGGGCGAGGGAGCAAATGTCACGCTGCGCGAGTCACGTGGTAAGGTACTGTTCCAGAATATGAGCATGGTGCTGCGTGCCGGTGCGCGCATCGCCCTGCTGGGTCCGAACGGTGCCGGTAAATCCACGCTGATCAAGCTGCTGGTGGGTGAACTGCAACCCACTACCGGCAGGCTGGATATCACCCCCGACATTCGCATCGGCTATTTTGCCCAGCATCAGCTGGAAAATCTCGACAGCGCGGCCACGCCTTTGCAGCACATGGAGCGCATCGCACCCAGGGAAACTACGCTGGCACTGCGTACCTTTCTCGGGCGTTTTGGTCTGGCCGGCAACGCGGAGGACAGGCCGGTGGCGAGCTTTTCCGGCGGGGAGAAGAGCCGTCTGGCGCTCGCGCTGCTGGCCTGGCAAAAACCCCACCTGTTGCTGCTCGATGAGCCGACCAATCATCTCGATCTGGATATGCGCGATGCGCTGACTATCGCGCTGGAAGAATACACGGGTGCGGTGGTGATTGTCTCGCACGACCGCAGTCTGATACGCGCGGTGGCGGATGACTTGTGGCTGGTGGCCGATGGCGAGGCCAGCTTGTTTGACGGTGATCTGGACGATTACAAGAGCTGGATAGAAGCGCGCCGTCCGCGCGAGGCGGTTCAGGTCAAACCGGCCAAGCCGGTACAGACGGCCGCGCCCAGGCCGAATAAAAAGGCATTGCAGTCGAAGCGCACCAAGCTGGAGCTTGAGCTGGGCAAGGCGCAGAGCGAACTGACCGAAATCAACGCTCAACTGGGTGATCCGGCCACCTATGTCAGTTGCAGTAACGACTTTATCGCCAGCCTGAATGCACGGCGCGAAATCGTGCAGGCCAGAGTCGATGAACTCGAAGAAGGCTGGCTGGAGCTGGAGCTCGCGCTGGAAGCATGACATGTGTCTGAGTCAGCATCCGCTTTGTCATTGCCAGTGCAATGTGGTCTAATCGCGCCCATGAAATTTCCCTTTGAAAATGTCGCGCTGATCGGCAAGCATAAGTCGCCCGAAGTCGCTGTGCACGTGCTGCGTTTGGCGGAATTTTTGTCTGCCAGAGGCTTGAGTGTGGTGGTGGATGAGCTGACCGCCGAGCTGCTTGCGGATAACCCCTATCCGGCGATGGCGCTGGCGGACATGGCGGCTGTGACGGATCTGGCGATCGTGGTGGGGGGGGACGGCACGATGTTGAATATTGCGCGCACCTTTTCGCCGCATCATGTGCCGTTGATCGGTGTGAATCAGGGGCGACTGGGTTTTCTGACCGACCTTACCCCGGAAAATATGCTGGATAGCATCGAGGCTATGCTGGACGGGCGGTTTATTACCGAACAGCGGCTATTGCTGTCGGCGCGCGTGTTGCGCGGCGAGGTCGAAGTCTTCAGCGGTCTGGCCTTCAACGAAGTGGTGGTGCATCGCAGTAATATCAGCAGCATGGTGGAATTCGAAGTACGCATCGACGGCCAGTATCTGTACAACCAGCGTGCCGACGGGCTGATTGTCGCCACGCCGACGGGTTCGACCGCTTACGCAATGTCGGCCGGCGGCCCGATTCTGCATCCCGGACTCGAGGTGCTGGAGCTGGTGCCCATCTGTCCGCATACGCTGAGCAATCGCCCGATTGTGGTGAATAGTTTGTCAGTGCTGGAAATTTTGATGCATCGCACCGACGATATTCGTGTGCGTCTGGATAGTCACAGCAGCTTTGATATGCAGTTGAACGACAAAATTGTGGTGACCCGTCACCCCGATCACGCCTGTCTGCTTCATCCGCTGGGGCATAGCTACTACACTACGCTGCGCGAAAAGCTGCTCTGGAACCAGGCGCTCTAATGTCTGAATCATATCAATGCTGAAATTTTTAAGCCTGCGTGACTTTGTCATCGTATCGGAGCTGGAGCTGGAATTCAGCCCCGGTTTTACCGCGCTGACCGGCGAGACGGGCGCGGGAAAATCCATACTGATAGATGCCTTGTCGCTGGCGCTGGGCGAGCGCGGCGACACGACCATGGTGCGTAACGGGTGTGAGCGCGCCGAAATCACCGCAGAATTTGACGTGCGCGCCTTGCCGGATGCGCAACGCTGGCTGAAGGCGCAAGCGCTGGAAGGGGATGAAGGGATATGTTTGCTGAGGCGTTTGCTGGATGCGGGCGGACGTTCGCGCGGCTTCATTAACGGGCGCAGCGCGACCTTGCAGCAGATGCGCGAAGCGGGTGAGTTGCTGTTGAATATTCACGGTCAGCATGCGCATCAATCGCTGTTGCGACCGGAAGCGCAGCGCGCCCTGCTGGATGGATATGCGGGTTTGCAGGAGCGCGCCGCAGAGGTGGCGGTTCGTTATCGCGACTGGCAGACCTTGCAAAACCGCCGCATCGCCTTGAGCGAGAATTCGCAGGCCATGGCTGCTGAACGCGAGTTGTTGCTATTTCAGCGCGATGAACTGGACGGCATGGCTTTCAACGCCGCGGAATGGGATGAATTGCAGGCGGACTATGCGCGTCTGTCACATGCGGCGAGCTTGCTGGAGACCGCCGCATTGGGTATCGAGACCTTGAGCGAGGCCGATAGCGCCTGCCTTACACAGTTAAACATGCTGATGGCGCGTTTGCGCGATGGAATGGAGCATGATGCCAGTCTGGCTGAAACGCTGCGTCTGCTGGAAAGTGCGCAGGCGGAATTGCAGGAGGCGGTATATGCCCTGCGCCATTATCAGCAGCGTCTGGATGCCGATCCACAGCAAATTAAAGAAAAAGAAAATCGTATTCAATATGTTATCGATATGGCACGCAAGTATCGTGTCATGCCGGAGCGTCTGGACGAAGTCTTGCAACAGATCGTCACGCGGCTGGCGGAATTGGGTAGCGAAACCGATATCGCGGCCGTGGCGCAACAGGAAAAAGCCGCGCGAGAATGTTATCTGGATAGCGCACAGTTGTTGAGTCACGCGCGCCAGCTGGCTGCTGCAAATTTGTCGCGGGAAATTACCGCCGCGATGCAGAAACTGGCGATGCAGGGCGGCAGCTTTGCCGTGGCATTGCTGCCGCTATCCGAGGGTAATGCGTATGGTCTGGAGACGATAGAATTTCAGGTTGCCGCGAACACTGGCATACCAGCGCGCAGCATGGCGCGTGTCGCATCGGGTGGCGAGCTGTCGCGCATCAGCCTGGCGATACAGGTCGCCACCAGTCAGCTTGCCAGCGTGCCGACGCTGATTTTCGATGAGGTGGACAGCGGGATTGGCGGACGCGTGGCCGAGATCGTCGGTCTGCTGCTCAAACAACTGGGCCGGGATTATCAGGTGCTATGCGTCACTCACCTGCCGCAAGTGGCGGCGATGGCGGATGGGCAGTGGCGGGTCAGCAAGGCGGTGGAAGA
>JAURZN010000038.1 GCA_030653355.1 Gallionella sp.
GTCATCGCCCAGCGCCTTGGTGAGCATGTTGCGGATGTAATCGTTGGAGTCCATTCCAATCGTGGTTTTCTCGGCGGCGGCGACCAGAAAGTCGTGGAATACTTGCGAGATTTGATCGCGCGTCAGATTATTCAGCGCAACCATCGCGGTGCTGATTTTTTGCACTTCCTTGGGACCCAGGTATTTGAGCACCTCTGCGGCTTCATTCTCGCCCAGTGTCATCAGGAAGATTGCACTATTTTGCACGCCATCACTCATTGCCGTTCACCCAGTCCTTGATTACGCTTGCGACAACTTTTGGATCTTGTTGGGCGATTTGCCGCGCGATATTGAGATTCTGTTCATAGGGTGCAACCGGCGGTGTGTATTGCCCCGTTGCGCTATCAACCCCAGCTATCCCGGTAGCTCTGCCCTCGGTGGCCGCCAGCATATCCTGCTCGCTGATGCCCGTTTCTGCGCCGCCAGTTTCGCCGCCGGCTTCATGGTCATTTACCTCGAAGCGTTCCAGCGGCCGGAAGGCAGGCTTGATTATTTTGAAAACCACAATCAGCATGACCACGGCGATGATTAAATATTTGGCGAGTTGTTTCGCCAGCTCTATCATTTCCGGTTGCTGCCAGAGCGGCACTTCTTCAATGGCTTCCTTCTCATCGTTAAATGCAGCATTCTGTATGTTCAGACTGTCACCCCGGTTCGGGTCGAAGCCTACGGCATCCTTAACCAGATTGTCGATCTGAATTTTTTCTGCGTCGCTCAGCGGTATCAGACTGACTTTTCCCTTGGGGTCGGTGACTTTGCGGTTGTTAATGACCACGGCCACAGACAAGCGTTTGATCATGCCAACAGGCAATATGGTGTGGCTGATGGTACGGTCCACTTCGTAATTGACGGTGTTTTCCTTATGCAGATTGTCCAGTTGTGCGCTGCTCTCTGCGCCTGTCGTACCGGGTGCTGCAACAATAGGTGCTGTGGCCGGAACGGGGGGTTGATTGCTTAGGGCGCCGGGTACGCCGCTTGCGCTCAGACCGGATCCGTTCAAGGTTTCCAGACTTTGCTGGCTGCGTATGCTGCTTTCGGACGGATTCTGGTTGGGCTTGTAAATTTCCGCCGTTTGCTCGGTACGCGCAAAATCAATGCTGGCTGTTACCTGCGCGCGTACATTGCTGGCACCCAGCAGTGGCGTGAGGATGGATTCGATGCGCCGGATATAGTTCTGCTCGATTTGCTGCACATATTTGACCTGCTTGGTATCCAGACCCATGCCGTGGTCATCCTGAAGTGCGCTCAGCAAGGTGCCGGCCTGATCGACAACGGTGACATTCTTAGCCGACATTTCAGGCACGCTGCTGGAAATCAGGTGGACAATCGCGCTGACCTGCGCGGAGTCGAGCAGCCTGCCGCCGTGCAGCGTAAGCACCACCGATGCACTGGGCTTTTGCTGTTCCTTGACGAAAACGCTGGGTTTTGGGATGGCCAGGTGGACGCGAGCGGAAGCGACGGTGGCTATGCTTTGTACCGAGCGCGCCAACTCGCCTTCCAGCGCGCGCTGGTAGTTGATCTGTTCGGCAAACTGCGTGATGCCGAATTTCTGGTTTTCCATCAGTTCGAAGCCCACCGTCCCGCCTTTGGGCAGGCCCTGCGAGGCCAGCTTCAGACGTGCTTCATGTACATTCTCGGCGGGTATCATCAGAGCGCCGCCCCCGTCAGAAAACTTATAGGGGATATTCAGTTGTTGCAGCGATTCGATGATGGCGCCGCCATCGCGATCAGACAGGTTGCTGTATAGCACGCGGTAGTCGGGAGCCTGACCCCACATCCATGCGCCTGCTATCAGTGCAATCAACGCGGCTATGCCAGCGCCCAGCCCCATTTTCTGCTGGAGACTGAGCTGCTCGAAGCGGTTGCTTGCGCTTCCTGCTGATGTTGCGATATTTGCTTGTTCGTTCATGATGATTACGGGCTATACCGGAAAGCCACTGGGCAGTGAACCCATTATCTGCCTCCGACGGGTTTGTTAAGTGAAGAATAAAGGGAAAATTACCTGCCTGTTCTTCTTATGTTGAGTGTGCCGCATTGCGTATTGTGTGTCCACTGGAGGAATAGTCATTAGTAGCTAGTCGTTAGTCTTTAGTTGGTGCTGTCCGCTACGCGGGTTTTTGACTAACGACTAGCGACTAGCAAATAAGGAGTTTGATATGAGTAATATTTCAGCTGTTGATGGTTTGCTGGCACAAATGCGAGTGGCGGCAGCGGCAGCCGGTTTGCGCGAGCCCAGCCAGGCAGCACAAGTTAGCAAAGTGGATTTTTCCAGCGTGCTCAAAAATACACTGGATGGGGTGGCGCAATCTCAGCAAAAGTCCGAAGCGCTGCAACAGTCTTTCGTGATGGGAGACGACAAAGTCAGCCTGAGCGACACCATGATAGCCATGCAAAAAGCCAGTATCAATTTTCAGGCTACCGTTCAGGTGCGCAACAAGTTTGTGCAGGCGTACAACGATGTCATGAACATGCAGGTTTAACCCGGATTATCCATTGCCCCCATCCCCCGCCAACCCTCCCCTTGAAGGGGAGGGTTGGTGGGGGATGGGTTAATCACAAGAATCGGATTACAGGTCCTTGGGCTTGGTGCGCTGCATGGTTGTGACATAGCGTTGCAGCAGGATGGTGGAAGCGCCGTCCAGGTCCTTGAATTCACACCCCGCACGGCGCACTGTTTCACCCGAGGGGGTGGACAACACGACCATGTTTTTAACTTCTATGGTGCCGACAAATTCTCCTACCTCGGGCAGGTCAATTTTGCAATTTTCATAGCTATGACCGGGAATCAGATCGGTATCCTGTCCTGCGCAAGTCAGCCCTACGCCGCCGCCGCTGATATCCATGATAGTGACTTCGCGAGTGCGATGCTCAACAGGAACGATCTCGGGGATAATACACAGCAAGGGGTCGGTAACGGGTGTGGTCAGGCGGTAGTATTCACGACGTTGCAGACGGTGAATGCTGTCGGGTAGCACCAGAAAGAGCGCAGGTTGCCCCCGGTAGGTTGATGCACGGGCATGGTCAGAAACAAACTGCACCTTAACCTGAAAGTGCGAACTGACAAAAATCAGCTTTTGGCTATCCACTATGCGCTTGTTTTCCAGTTGGTTCTGGCTGGGTTCCAGCCACAGTCCGGAAGCATCCACGCCCAGCAGAGTCGTCAGAACGAAATCCTCATCTGAATAATACAAAGCGATGCGCGAACCGCTTTTGGCGATATTGTGCAGGACAAACTCGATTTCCTTGGCAGAAGTGATGCAATACTTATCATCCTTCTTGGCGGACAGGATTTCGATTCTCAGCGGGATGTCTCTTTCCATGTTGTTGCGACCACTTTAATATAATTGTTGCGCATGATAACAAAATTAAAGCTTTTCTATCGGGGGAAAAGCGGGGGATTCGTCGTGTTCCAGACGATATAACCAGGCCAATAGCTCGGCCACGGCCAGATAAAGCTGCGGCGGGATTTGCTGATCTAGCTCCACCTGCATCAACAGCCCCACCAGATCTTCGGACTCGTGCACATAAACGCCGCTTTGTCTGGCGCGCTCGATGATGGCCTGTGCGATTAGTCCCCGGCCCTTGGCGACGACTTTTGGCGCACCCTGACTTTGACCATAGGCCAGGGCGATAGCCACTTGTTGTGATGTCGTGCCGGGTGCTTTCATGTTTTCTCTACGACCGAACTGTTCAATGGAATGCCCGCTTCAGCCAGCGTCATGCCCAGAGCGGGCAAGTGGCGATTGAGCAGCGCGACAGAGTCGCCATCCGCCGCCTGCAAGGTCAGCGTGACCTCGCCCTGACTAAACACCAGGCGTGCATGGAGATCGCCCAGCTTGGGCAGTGCCAGTTCCATCTCTGTGCTCCACTGACGCTCATCGGGCTGCGCGGCATCCTGCTCGGGTTGTCCCTGTATCTCCCACTGCATCTGTTGCCCCGGCCAGACCGAGCCCGTCCAGGTGAGTTGATGCGTTTCCAGCGTGTGCAGTTGTTGCTGTACCAGAGACAATAATTCCTTGGCAATCGGCGATCCGGCATCGGCTTTGCCCTGTTGTGCCGGTTGTGCGCTCAGTTTGTCCAGAGATTGTGCGTCGCGATCCAGCTGGTTTTGTGGTTCGATCAGCAGTTGCGCGGTACTACGCTCGCCACGCACCCATTGTGCCTGGTGCGATTCGTAAAACAGGCCGCTGTTGGACAGGGCGGTGCGCAGTGCAATGGCGAGTTGCTTGCTGTCGACGGGCAGCCCGTTCGTTTGCCATATGGCCCTGCCCGAAGTTGACTGGATGAGGGTTCTCTCCAGTGGCAGATCGGCGAGATTGGAAAGCAGACGCGAAGTCGCGCTGATTTGCTCCTGAGTGGCAATGGGATTGGTGGAAGCAAAGATACTGAATGTCAACTTCGGGCTGTTAGAGAGCACTTGCATTTCGAGCACTTTTCCGCTTTGGATCTGGCCGGGCAAACGCATTTGCATGGATTGTCCGGCGACTTGCACTTTGTAAAGGCCGGGGCTGACCTGCTCTTGTATGGTGGCCTGCAGGCGCTGACCGGGTTCAAGCTTGTTGACGGGGTGGGTAGTGGCTTCAGCCACAATGACCGGCTTGCCTGATCGGTGCAGCGTTTGCAGGTTATTGATCAGGTTAGAGGGTTGCATAAGCCGGCCTTAAAATAGGGTGTCACTCATTCGTCTATACTTTCTGCTCAGTCCTTCACTGATGTAACAACTCAATTCCTGCTAAGCGATAAATCACTTGCAGTCATTGATCAGAAACAGGAGCTTTCATTCAGCAACAGCAGCCTTGGCTGCGTTGTTGCGTGGGAAGACCCCTGGGGTCTTAGCTCCGTTGTTTCGTGGGAATGCCCCCGCGGCATCAGTCCTCAGTCCTCAGTCCTTTGCTATATGGCTCCATACGTCTTGCTCAGGCGTTGTTCCTGACGATTGCTTTGCATGATGCCTTGCAGCTGCCCCATCCAGCTTTCTGTGCGATTGCGTATCGCGGCATCGTCGGCGAGAATTTTTTTGATGAGTTGAATCTTGTGTTGCCGGGCTGCTTCGTCCGGTAATGATTTTTCACCCGCCGACTTCATGCGATCGACATGACGGCTGCACTGTTGTTCCAGGGCTATCAGTCTGTCCCACTCGCCCTCAGCCGCCGCTGTACGCATTTGACTGGTCAGGCTGGATAGAGATTCGTAATCGCTGATGACGGTGTTCACTGTCTTAGCCCCTCGCGTAAACCAGTTGTTCAGGCTGAGCAGGTTTTGCAGACGGGACGGCGGGTAAGGTTGCCGGCTGGCGTATGCTTTCCCAGGCTTCTTTCAAGTCTGTCAGCAGGCGAGATACTTCATCTAGTGCTTCCATGTCGTTGTTCATGTTGGCGAGCAGCAGGCGCGTGCTCATGTAATCATACAGAGCGGACAGGTTGAGGGCCAACGGGCCGCCCACTTCCTTGTTCAGGCTGGCATTCAAACCGCTGTCTATGATCAGGATGGCATGGGAGATGGCTTTGCCTTTGGCAGCGATGTCTTTGCGCAGGATGCCGTTTTTTGCATTGGCAATGGCCAGCATCGCGCCCTGATACAGCATGGAAATCAGTTTGTGCGGATCGGCTGCCGTGACGCCGGATTCTACGCCGACCGTGGTATATGCGCTGATTGCGGCTTTTGCGTACATGTTATTTCCCCTCGTTACGCGTTACTGTTTGACATGCCAGCAAGCTGCTGGGTCAGGAAAGTGCTGGTGGTGTTCATGCTGGACAGCATTTGATCCAGCGCGGTAAATTGTGCGCGGTAGCGCGCCTCGATGCCGACCAGCCGGTGTTGCAGTGCGGTGCGCCGCGCCGCCAGGCTCTTGATGGAGGTGTTGATTTCATCGGTGCTGGAACTGAGCGAACCATCGCTGGCCAGTACGGAAGTGGCAAAGTTGTTTAATGTGTAGGCATAGCCCTTGGTATAACTGACTGTACCGCGACTGCCCAGCGCGCCGCCATTGATCAGCACGGACAGTCCCTGCGCTTCGCTGTCAGCCGCAATCAGCGTCTGACCGCTGCCACTCGCACTTACGCCATTGATGGTGCCGGCGACATCCACGCCCGTGGTTGAAATCGCAGTACCGAAAATATTGCTCAAACCGTTGCCGGAAGTGGCGACCACGCTGGAAGTGGCGCCATAGCTGTTCGAGGAGACGCTGATCTTGCCCGCATCCAGCGAGGCCGAAACGGATACGCCCGCAGCCGATAATGCAGTTGCGCTGTTGAGTTTTGATTGCAGCTCACTGGCCAGTTCCAGCGCGCTGGCATAGGTCTTGGAAGCCAGCGTAATCGTGGTATTGATGCCGTTGATATTCATCACCAGCGTGTCGTTTGTGGCATCTATGGTCAGATTGGGCGCAGCCGTGCCGGTCTCGTTGCCCTGGGTGGCGAGTTGCGTGACGGTCAGCGCATAGCTCCCCGGTTTGGTATTGATGCCGGATGCGTTATAGGTCACCAGACTGTCCGAGGTCTTGCCGGTAGCGGCGAACAGGCCTGCGATATCGTTGAAATTGCTCTGCATGGCCGAGTTCAGTTTGCTGCTGTCCACGGCCAGCGAGCCGTCACGCTGAAAGGTGACGCCGATTTGCGACAGGCTGGTCAGCGCGCCCGTGCCCGTCGTGTTCAACATGTCGCGCAACTTGGCCTGCAGATTGCGTATCGTGGCATCCCCCTGCAGGGTAGCGCCCTTCTTGGTGGCGGCATCATAAGAAGAAAGATCTTTCAGGGTCTTGCTCAGTTCGTTGTAGGAGGCTACAAAGCTGTTCACGGCTTTGGCCGTTGCAGCGGTATCCTGGGCGACGGTCAGCGTGACGGGGGTTGTGGTCAGTTTGGCCAGATTGAGCGTGACGCCGGAAATGACATCCGACACGCTGTTCGATGCCTTGCTGACGGTGATACCGTTCACCTTCAGTACCGCATTGAGCGCGCTGACGGATTCGGACAGGTTTTGCCCCAGCGCACCGGCAGTCGGATCGTTTGCCAGCAGGGCGCTGACCGTGGCGTCGCCCGTCGCGGAAATTTTCAGGCTGTTGGCCGCGCCCATGTTGTTCGAGCTTAGCACCAGGCGGTAGGGCGTGGCACTGCCGTCATTGATGATGCTGGCAGTCACGCCTATGCCGGCGGCATTGATGGCATCGCGCATGCCTTGCAGCGAATTGTTGCTGCTGTCTATGGTGACCGTCTTGACCCCGCCTCCGGCCGTGCTGAAGGTCGCGCCCGCTTCATATTTGCCGTTGGTCAGGGTGCCGGTGATGGTGCCGAAATCAAACGACAGCGTGGTGGTCGCGCCCGAGCCGATGGCAGTGCCTACACTGGACTGACCTGCAGCAACCAGTTTCTGGGACTGGGCCAGGCTGCTCACTTCGACGGAATAGCTACCCGGCAGGGCGCTGGTCAGCGCGGTCGCCGAGAGCACCGAAGTGTCGGAGGCGGTGGCGGTAACGGTGCGGAAACTGCTGGCATTACTCAGGGTGCGCATCGTGCTCTGAAAACTGGCCACGGCGCCTTTGATCGAACCGAACGCAGAAAGCTTCGCCTGATAGCTGGCTTCCTGTTTGTCCAGTTTGGCAAGCGGCTGCTGCTCGACCGTCATCAGCTGGCTGACCAGCGCATTGACATCAAGACCGCTGGTAACCGATGAACTGACGCCTGTAGTGGCCATGATCTGGTTACGCTTTTTGATTCAGCAATAAGCCCTGCTGAAATTGTTCTATGGAGCGCGATATCGACAAGGCCGCATCGGTGGGAAACTGACGGATGACCTCGCCGGTTTGTGTGTCTATCAGTTTGAGCACGGCTTTCTGGCCGTTGGCGCCCACATTGAACTGGATGTTGATATTGGCATTGAGCAACGCGGCGTTGATGTGATCCAGCGTTTCCTGCATCTGGGTGTCAGTGAGCGGCTTCTCCGCCTGCCTGGCCGGTGCGCTCGGCTTTTCTGTCTGTGTCTCCGGGGCAACAACAGGCGTGCTGACTACAGCTGGCGCAGCGGCTGCTGTGTCACTGGCCAACCTTACCGGTTGAGTCATGGAGCTGGTGTTCTGGATAAGCATTTTGCCTCTCCTTCATAATCGGAAAATCCCGACCGGTATTTTATGCAAATTCCGGCCGGGATGGGGTTACATTTTCAATGTTTAACGCAACAGGGTCATCACCTGGTTAGGCAACTGGTTCGCCTGTGC
>JAURZN010000044.1 GCA_030653355.1 Gallionella sp.
TTGAAAATGACAATCTGACGTTCGTTCAGTAGTCAGCTAAAATAGCCGCCTGATTAAAACCTGGCCGATTTTCCACCGGCATGCAGGTAAGATCGGGTTCACTTATCCGAGGGCAGAGCGACATGACGACATTAACCCGAAAAACCATCCCGATTGTGACCGAGAAAATCGATACGGACGAGCAAAATTACTGCGGCAATGATGAGCCGTTTGCACTGATGGTGCTGGGCGACAGCATGGTGCCGGAATTCAATGAAGGCGAAGTCATCATTATTGAACCGGGCAGTCTGGCCACAGCCGGGAATTACATACTGGCTTTTCACAATGAAGAATACATTTTCCGCCAACTGGCTCGGTGCGAATCCGGCTGGTGTTTGCGTGCGCTCAATGCAAATTACCCCGATGTGCCGATTGCGGATTTATCCGTGATAAAAGGCATAATCACTCAAAAATCACGCCCGGGAAAACGCAGCGCTTCAAAAAGTTACTGACTACGCGTTTCCGTGCGGACGTGAATGCGCGGTTCGATAAGGTATCTGCTTTCAACAAAACGACAGGGCTGCGTTTAATTTATAATGCACGGCTGTTAGTCTCATTTTCTGCAATCTGCCATGCTGTTCACCTCATCCCATGCCCGTCCCCGCTACGCGCAACTGACCGGTTCGTCCGACGCATTGGCGCTGGCGCAGCTGACTAAAAAAGAAGCACCACTGGTTATTATCACAGCCAGCGCGCTGGAGGCGCAGCGACTGCTGGAGGAAATCCCGTATTTCGCACCCGAACTGCGCGTGCATCTGCTGCCGGACTGGGAGACACTGCCCTATGACCATTTCTCGCCGCATCAGGATCTGATTTCCGAGCGACTGGCGACGCTGCACCATGTGCGCAGCCAGTCATGCGACGTGCTGCTGGTACCGGTAACCACCGCGCTTTATCCCCTGCCACCGGCAGAATATCTGGCTGCGTTCACCTTCTTCCTGAAACGCGGCGAAACGCTGAATGTACCCGGCCTACGCGAACAGATGACGTTCGCCGGGTACAGTCATGTGCAACAGGTGTTGTCGCCCGGCGAATTCTGCGTGCGCGGCGGCATCATCGATCTGTTTGCGATGGGCAGCGTGCTGCCGTACCGCATCGACCTGTTCGACGACGAGATCGAGACCATCTCCACCTTCGACGTGGACACCCAACGCACCCTGTATCCGGTGCCGGAGATCCGCCTGCTGCCTGCGCGCGAATTCCCGCTGGATGAAAAAGGCCAGGCGAAATTTCGCCAGAATTTCCGCGACCGCTTCGAAGGCGATCCGTCCAAGTCGCGCATCTACAAGGAAGTCAGCAAGGGGAACGCCCCGGCGGGAATCGAGTATTACCTGCCGCTGTTCTTCGACAAGACCGCCACGCTGTTCGACTACCTGCCCAAAAGCAGCACCGTATGCCTGCACGGCAATGTGGATGCCGCGATCGGG
>JAURZN010000057.1 GCA_030653355.1 Gallionella sp.
GGCAGACCGACACGCTGTGCGAACTGTCCTCCCGCGAATTACTCGACCGGGTTGGTCAGGTGTTTGGCGACAAGGAGGGGCTGGACCGTTCGCAGGAAGCGCGCCAGCTTCGGGCCCACACCGCGCGCGAACTGGATGCGGTGCAAAACCAGCTCGAAGCGCTGGCCAACAGTCTGGAGCGGCACGAGCAAAAAGTGAATCGCTACCTCGAATGGCATAAGTTGAACGAGGAAAATACCTTGCTGGCCTCTGAAACACGCCCGCGTCTGGAGCATTATTTGCTGCAACAAGAGGCTGCGAGTGCGGCGCACACGCTGCACAGCCTGCGTCGCGACTGGCGCGCAAAACGCGCCGAAAGGCACGCATGGGCACTGGATATACAGGTTGGGCAGCAAACCCTGCAAGCCGCGCAACTGCGCAAACAGGCCGCGCATGAAAATGAACAGGCGCAACAACGCGCGTTGAATGCCCTGAACCGGGAGCTGGGCAACTGGGAAACCGTCGTCAAACAGCATGAACAGTTGCTGCAACAGGCTGCCGACAGCGGCAAGGTGGCCGATGCCCGCGAGCTGGTGCAGCTGGAAAACGAGCGCGACCAGCGGCGTTTACGTATCGCCGAACTGGAGCAGCAGCAGCGCACGCTGGACGAGACGCTGGAAAACCTCGCCGCAGGCCGACGTTCCGATCCCGCCGATGTCGCCGCTTTCCGCCATGCTCTGAGCAGCGCCGGAATCGGACACGACATGCTCACCGATCTGGTGGAAATCATCGACCCTACCTGGCAGGCGGCGGTGGAAGCGGTACTCTCGCCGTTTGCGCATATCGTGCTGCTGGGCAAAGACAAGGATGCAGAGGCCGCTATGGCGCTGGGCGAGAAGCTGCGCTACCGCCATTTCATCGTGCCGGAGCGCACGCAACCCGGCCTGGCACCGCAAGGCTCATTGATGGAAGTGGTGCAGTTTACAAAACCCGTGCCGGAATGGTTGTTGCGCCTGCTGGAGCGCATACGCCGGGTCGAAGATGTGAATGCCGGGGCCAGATTGCCGCGCGGTGAAGACTGGATCACCCGTCAGGGCTATCTGCGCGAGCGTCGCGGCGGGCGTTTTGCCGCGCCGGAGCAGGCGCGTTTTGGCAAGGCCAGACTGGAATCCTTGCGACAGCAACGCGCCGACCTGGAAAAAGCCTTGGCTCCGCAACGTCTGCAACGCGACGAATTGACCACGCGCATCCGCAGTCTGCAGGCGCAACTGGCTGGCGTGAGCGCCAGCGCGCAACTGGCTACGCGCGCGGCGGAATTTGCCGAGGCACGACAAAATTACGATGTGCTGGTCATCAAACGTCGCGATAACGGCGTGTATCAGGCGCAACAGGACCGCGAACAGGCCGATGAGGCTGTCGTTGCGGCACAGGGCGCGCTGGAGAAAATCCGCCTGATGATGCAACGTCTGGATAAGGACATTGCGGACAAGGAAAATCGTCCCGCGCGCGAAGAACAGATACGACGCCTGCAACGCCTGCGCCATGACAGACAAATGATGCCCGTGGCCTGGCGTGATGCGGCTGCGAATCAGCAAATCGCCGAACTATGGCGTGACAGCACCAACATTGAGAGGCGCCAGCACGAAATCGAGACGCGCTTCGCCGATGAATCCTGGGAGACCGATGCCAGTGTAGTGGCCTTGCGCGACAAGATACGCGACGACTATCAGCGTCAGGAAAGCGACCTCTCTCTTCGCCGCCGCGACAACGAAATGGCGCGCAGCCAGACCGATGCGGCGCGCGAACAATACATCGCCGTGCTGCGTTACACCGTCAACCGTTATGTGAAGAATCTCAAGTCGCTGGGCGAGATGGCCGGTATCCGGGTCGAGCACGAACCGGTGATGCTGGCTGGCGACGATATTGCGCTGGCGCAGGCAGGCCTGGCGGTGCGTTTCGATTTCGACGAGAAGGGTTTCATGGGCATGAACGATGGCGATGCCTCCGGCGGTCAGCAGGTGATGAAATCGCTGGTGTTGCTGGTCGGACTGATGATGGAGGAATCACGTCCCGGCGGCTTCGTGTTCATCGACGAACCGTTCGCGCATCTGGATATCGTCAACATCGAACGCGTCGCGTCCTTCCTTAAATCCACCCGCGCGCAATACCTGCTCACCACGCCGGTCACGCACAATGTCAATGTTTATGACCCTTCCATGCTGACGCTGGTGACTTCCAAGAAACGTGCCGGTGCAATCTGGGCGCCGCGTATCGTGGTGATGGTGCGTGAACGCGACTGATGCCATTCTGATCGAGCCGCTGGACGGGCGTGCGCTGTGCAAACGCCGCCGTCGCCACCGCGCCGAAACGGCCACGCAACTGGAATTGATCCCGTCCGAATGGCGCGAACTGCTGATACGCTGGGTGAAACGCGGCGGCAACAGCCGCTACGAAACCCTGCTCAAGGATGCCGGAAAAACCAATCTGGTCATGGCCTCCGCCCTGCTGGAGTGGCTGCTGAAACAAGGCTGGGCCATCGTTATCGAAGAGCGCAAACTGGGCGAATGGTGGCCGCAATCCGTCGAACTGCGCAATCTGCCGCAGCTGCGCGGCGCTTTGGGCATCAGCGACCGGGAACAGGAAGCGCTGCGCTGGCAAACTTTGCGCGCGGAGTTGCATGCTCAATGTGGCGACTCGCTCGCCCCTGCCCTGTTAGCCCTTGACGAACTGCCCGTGCATCGCGCCCTCGCCCGACTCGATCTCATCGCAGCGCTGCAACGCTGGCATGAGGCGCAACAAAGCGGCACCCGCCGTGACTTTGCGCTGGCGGCGCGCGACGACACCAAAGGCATCAGCGAATCGGAATGGAACTGGCTGGAGCAGACGCTGGATCTGGCGGAATTTCGTATCGAACGTCACACGCCCCTGCTGCTGATTTCGGCCACGTTGACCCTGAATCTGCCGCAGGGAGAACTCGATCTGGTCGCTTGTGCCGATTTTGCCGCGTTGACCCCTGTCACGCTGAAAAGCATTACGGCTGTTTCAGGAACGCTCAGATGCTGGCAACTGGTCGAGAACCGCACCAGCTTCGAGCGTGTCGCCCGAAAACGTGCGCCCGATGTCGGTGTGATCTGGCTGCCCGGCTATCCGCCGGGCTGGTGGTGCAATGCCGTCAGACGATTGCTGCTGCTCGCCCCTGCCCCGGCGCATATCGCCTGCGACCCCGATCCCGCCGGAATCGCCATCGCCCTTAAAGCCGCAGAACTCTGGCAGGAACGAAGACTCGACTGGCTGCCGTGGAAAATGTCGGCGGGTGATCTGGCTGACTTGCGGGTGCGCAAGCCGCTGAGCGAGGTCGACAGGCTGCAACTCGCCGCGTTGCAAAAAGAGCATGTCCTGCCCGCCCCGCTGGCCGAACTGGCGGCATGGATGCTGGAACATGGGGAAAAAGGAGAACAGGAAGGGTTTATATAAATGAGATTAATATACATGGCTATAATTATGATTAATAACTAAATTTATCTACTTGTCGTGGTGCAAACTTAACCTTTCGAATCGGCGAATTCTTCAGCAGTCAATTGAATCCAAATAATCCATTGCCGGAATATCCCCTCCCCCATGCAGTGGGATAACCAGCGACTTAGCTGGCGTTTTTTGTCAGCTTAGTCGAATGGCTAGTAGTTTTATCAGGGCTAGAGTGGGGGTAGGGGCCACTTTATACGAAGCATATTTACATCAGGTGCAGTATAATTGCGCTGATTTATTTAATTGATTGACGCTCCAGTTGGGGCTTAGGAATACGATCGTTAATTTGCAGGTCGTAGATTCGAAGCCTGCTCGGGGAGCCAGGCATAGCAAGCAATCAGGCCATCCTTTTAGGTGGCCTTTTTTTCGAGCGGATCAGTCCTTGACCGATGAGTTCAAGAACGACTCGGGCGCAAGACATGATCGCTGCTAAGCTGCTTTGACAGTCCAGAAGTCCAGCAGTGATCCCAGTGGGTTTCAACTAATATCAAGGAGCAATACCAGTGACCAATGCACAACGCAAAGCACTCAGCCGCATGGCTGAAATTAATTCATCAAGTAATGAACGCAAGCCTGAACCAACGCACAGCAGCGCGTTCTGTCCGCATGATGCAGGCGCGTATTACCTTGCGACGGTGGGGACTGCCGGCAAGATCATCACGCTATTCGCCGGGGAAATCGAGCCGCCCGTTTACACCTACGCCATCACCACCATTTATTTTGAACAGGATTCCGATTCCGGCAAATGGTTTTGGTTTGATGGTACGGACAAGCTATCCCCACGCAAAAACCAGGATGGTTGGCGTCTTGGCAGCAAGAAGTTATATGACACACGCGAAGGCGCAGAGGCTGAGCTTCAACGTGTGATGGAGAAAAACGGTGACCGGGTGACCAAGGTACATGACCTGCCAGACTGTATGACTAAACTGAAAAAGATTCGTAGTGCCCACCATCCAGACCGCAATAACCCCGATTCCGACCATGATCTCTATCAGTCTGTTATCGAGAAAATTGACAGGATGCGTGCGGTGAGTGTGTGAACCACTTTTTGTATTCCAGTCAAAGCGGGAATGGCAAATGCCCTACTCTACCCGCCCCAGCACCTTCATATACACCTCACGATAGGACTTTGCGCTGGATTCCCAGCTGAAATCCTTGGTCATGCAGTTCTTGCGCAGCATTTTCCATTTGCGCTGATCGCGGTACAGTGCGACGGCGCGTTGTATCGTGACGAACAGATTTTCGGTCGTCATGCCGCTGAATACGAAGCCGCTGGCCGTGCCATCTTTCAGGGTTTCCGGGGTGCAGTCCACCACCGAGTCAGCCAGGCCGCCGGTATTGTGCACGAGAGGCGGTGTGCCGTAACGCTGGCTATAAAACTGGTTCAGGCCGCAAGGCTCGAAACGCGACGGCATGATGAATATGTCGATACCGGCTTCGATTTGATGCGACAGTCCTTCGTCAAAACCAATCATGACCGCAACCTTGCCGGGATAGCGTTGTGCCAGATCGCGTGCAGACTGTTGCATCTCGGGTTCGCCGCTACCCAGTATGACTAATTGGACGGGCAATTCCATTAAACGCGGCACTATTTCCAGCAGCAGATCCAGCCCTTTCTGATGCGTCAGACGACTGACCACGCCCAGCAAGGGCACGTCGGGATTAACCTCCAGCCCCATGCGGTTTTGCAGCGCCTGCTTGCAGACGGCTTTGCCCGTCATGCGCGTCGGACTGAAATGGCCGGGCAGGTATTTGTCGGTTTCGGGATTCCATTCATCCGTGTCGATACCGTTGAGTATGCCGGTGATATCTTCGCTGCGCACGCGCAGCAGGCCTTGCAGACCGAAGCCCAGTTCGTCCCCCTGAATTTCGCGCGCGTAGTTCGGGCTGACCGTGGTGATGTGATAGGCGTAATACAGTCCGGCCTTGAGAAAAGACATCTTGCCATAAAGTTCGATGCCATTGACATTGAAACTGGCCGGTGGCAGATGTAACAGCGCGACCTTGGCCGGACGGAAATTACCCTGAAAAGCGAGGTTGTGTATGGTGATGACGTTAGGCACTGCACCTTCGGCGACGCTCAGATAGGCGCCCGTCAAGCCGGTTTGCCAGTCGTTTCCGTGTACCAGATCGGGCCTCCAACTCAGCGGCGATGCGCTGCTGCCCAGCAGCGCGGCGATCCTTGAGAGCAAGCCAAAACGCAGCGCGTTATCCACCCAGTCATGCCCATTGGCATCCGCATAAGGGCCGCCTTCGCGCTGATACAAATCGGGGCAATCCAGCACCAGCAACGGTACACCGCTTGCCATAATGCTGAATATCAGTCTTGATGGCGGGAAGCCGGGCAGATCGGCAAAGTTCGCAACCACTTCATTCGGGCCCAGTTGCGCCATTACCTTGGGATAACCCGGCAGCAGCACGCGCACATCTATGTTCAGGGCACGCAAAGCCGCCGGCAGCGCCCCGCTGACATCGGCCAGGCCACCTGTCTTGATTAACGGGGCGATTTCGGATGTGACAAACAATACTTTGATTTCAGACATTTCTTTTCCCTGCGTTATTTTTTACGGAAAACCGGCGCTGCCCTCAGCCCTCAGTCCTCAGTCCTCAGTCCAATTTAGCTTGTTATAGCCAGCGCATCATGCCCAGCTCAAATGGATGCGTTAGTAATTCATGATAGGGGTAAACCCGGATGCGATATTCCAGATTACCGCATTGTTCCGGCTGCAATTCGGTAACAAAGCGGCTTTCGCCTCTATCGTTCGTCGTGCCGGTGGATTCAAAACGATAATGCCGTGCAGAAGTGAGGGGTTCTTTTTTGGTATTGAAACCCATCAACACTTCCACCACGACATCGTCAGGTGTGAGTCCGTTCAGATTGATTTCCACCTCGAAGTGCAAACAATCGCCGTAGTTGATTTCGGCGACCAGTTGATCGGTGCGGCGCAAGGCAACGCCGGGCCATGCGCTCTGCACGCGGGCTTTCCACACAGCCAGAAGGTGCGCATTCGCATATTCGTTTTTGGTATAGAGTGCATGTTGTCTGCTGGCGGGCAGGTAGCACTTGGCCAGATACTCGCCGACCATACGCTTGGAATTGAAGCGCGGAATAATCGTCGCCATCGAACGCTTTGCCATTTTCACCCATTTGGGGGAAAAGCCCATCCTGTCATATTCGTAATACATCGGCACAACCTGATCTTGCAGCAATTCGTAGAGCGTGTTGGTTTCTTCGTGCGTACGCAACTCCTCGCTCAAGGATTCAGATACCGGTTTGATCGCCCAGCCATTCTTGCCGTCATAACTTTCCCCCCACCAGCCGTCCAGCACGGACAGATTGATGCTGCCGTTCATGCCCGCCTTCATGCCCGAAGTCCCGCTGGCTTCCAGCGGATAGAGCGGCGTATTCAGCCATACATCGACCCCGGAAACCAGCTTGCGCGACAAGGCGAGGTCATAGCCTTCCACGATCAATATTTTCCCGGTAAATTCCGGCATCTTGGAAATATGAGTGATATGGCGTATCAGGTCTTGCCCGGGCACATCCGCCGGATGGGCCTTGCCGGCAAAAATAAACACCACCGGACGCTCCGGGTTATGCAATATTTCACGTAACCAGTCCAGATCGCCAAACAGCATGGTAGCGCGCTTATAGGTCGCAAAACGGCGCGCAAAGCCTATGGTGAGAATATTGGGGTTTTCCGGATTAACATATTTGAGCAGCCTGTCCAGGTGCGCTTCGGATCCACGATTACGAAAATGCTGGGCTGTGATGCGTTCACAAACGGCATTCAGCATTCTGACCTTCAAGGTCTGATGCACGCTCCAGAACACATGGTCGGGGATGTCATACACGCCCTCCCATAGTTTCAAATCGTTCATGCGCGCATTCCATTCCGAACCCAGATAACGCTCCAGCACTTCAATCCACTCGGTCGCCAAAAAAGTGGGCGCATGTACCCCGTTGGTGACATAGGTCATCGGGTTTTCCTGATGCTCGATCTCCGGCCACATGTCGCTGCAAATTTGTGACGACACATCACCATGTATGCACGACACCCCGTTATGAAAACGCGAGCCACGCAGCGCCAGTGTGGTCATATTGAAATCGGGGCTGTTCGCGGTACGTCCCAGCGCCATGAATTGCCCGTGGTTGAGATTGAGCTCGGAGTAATAGTGTTCGAAATAGGCTTGCATCATCCCTTCGCTGAAGTGATCGTGCCCGGCGGGTACGGGGGTGTGGGTGGTAAATACGGTATTCGCCGCCACCAGTTCGAGTGAGGTGGCAAAATCAAATCCGTCACGAACCATCAATTCCCGGATACGCTCCAATATCATGAAGGCCGCATGGCCTTCGTTGATATGCCAGACGGTGGGTTTCAGTCCCAGCTCCTGCAAGGCACGCGCGCCGCCTATGCCCAGCACGGTTTCCTGTTCGATACGCATTACCGTGTCACCGCCGTATAGTCTGTGGGTAATGTCGCGGTCGTGAATATTGTTGCTGACCATATCCGTGTCCAGCAGATAGAGCGTGATATGTCCGGCTTTGGCTTGCCATATCTTGATATTCACCTTGCGTCCGGGTAAATCTATCGAGGTATAGGCCTCGGATCCATCGAGATGCCGTGCGGGTGAAACGGGGAGATCATCAAAGCTGGAGTCCGTGTTGCTGGCAATCTGGTTGCCATTGCCGTCTATGGTCTGATGGAAATAACCCTGACGGTATAACAGCCCGACCCCCACAAAGGGCAGGCGCAAATCACTCGCCGCCTTGCAGTGATCACCTGCCAGTATGCCCAGACCGCCGGAATAGATCGGGAAACTTTCATGGAAGCCGAATTCGGCACAGAAATAGGCAATCAGATCGCCGCTGCCTAACCAGTCGAAGCCTCCTGTAGGCTGGCTATAGTCGTGATAAGTGTCGTAATCGGCCAGTACGCGGTTGAAATTACCGATAAATACCTGATCTTCAGCCGCATCCAGCAACAGTTGCTCATCCACCCGTTTTAAAAACGCTTTCGGGCTATGACCGGTGGCTTTCCATAGACCGGGATGCAAGCGCGCAAACAATCTGCGCGTGGGCCTGTCCCAGCTATACCAGAGATTGTTGGCCAGTTCCTCCAGCCGCGCCAGACGTTCCGGCACTTTGGGGCGGACTTGCAGCAAATAGGCAGTACTTTTATTCACAATCAACCCCCAAAAAGTCAGTCAACCAGGAACTGCATGAAGCGTGCACAACGCGTCGAATTATAGCGCAGCCAGGCATTAGAAATCGCGTAATAATTTTTCAGCTCAATGACCAAAAAAATAACCACCTGAATAATCAAGTGGTTATTTGTTTTAATGCGATAGCTTAATAAATTTTACTGGTTTATTTCTGCTTCACGCTTTTTACGTCCCATACTTTTTCAGCATATTCCGTGATGGTTCGATCACTAGAAAATTTACCCATGTTCGCGACATTAAGGATAGCCCTGCGCGTCCATTCTTCCTTATCCTGATAAAGCATGCTGACCATGTCCTGCGTGGCAATATAGCTGGCGTAATCCGCCAGCAGCAGATAGTGGTCGCCATGATGTGTCAGGTTGTCAAAAATCTGACGGTAGCGATCGGGTTCTTCTACCGAGAAATAACCACTGACTATCATGTCCAGCACCTGTTTCAGTTCATCATTGCCGTGGTAATGATCCCAGGCATTGTAACCATGCACGCGCAGCTCGGCGACCTGAGGGGTCGTCAGGCCGAAGATGAAAATATTGCTTTCGCCCACTTCTTCAAGGATTTCAACGTTGGCACCGTCCAGCGTGCCTATCGTCAGCGCCCCGTTGAGCGCCATCTTCATATTGCCGGTACCGGATGCTTCCGTTCCTGCCGTGGATATCTGTTCGGACAGATCGCTGGCGGGGAACAGCTTTTCCGCCGATGAAACGTCGTAATTGGGCAGAAACACCACCTTGAGCATCCCATGTACTGCCGGGTCGTCATTGACGATGCTGGCCACGTCATTGATGAGACGGATGATCAGCTTGGCCAGCTTGTATCCCGGTGCCGCCTTGCCCGCGAAAATGATGGTACGGGGTGTGGCATTGTGCGCATTGCCACTGCGTATGCGGTTGTACAGGGTGATTACATGCAGCACGTTCAGCAGTTGGCGCTTGTACTCGTGTATGCGCTTGATCTGTACGTCAAACATCGAATTCGGATCAACAATAATGCCGACATTCTGCTCGATATACTGCGCGAGGCGCAGCTTGTTGGCCTGTTTGACCGCACGGAATTCCTTGCGGAATTCGGCATCTTCGGCATGTTCAACCAGCTTCTTGAGCTGATCCAGATCACCCACAAAATCCGAGCCGATGCGCGCGGAAATAATCTTGGTCAAGCCGGGGTTGCATTGATTCAGCCAGCGTCGCGGGGTAATACCGTTGGTGACGTTGATGAATTTCTTCGGGTAGATTCGATGGAAATCGGCAAATAGCGTGGTCTTCAACAATTCACTGTGTATCGCTGCCACGCCGTTCACGGTATGGCTGCCCACCACGGCCAGATGCGCCATGCGTACGCGCCGGCCATTATTTTCATCGATAATGGAAACACGTCTGAGCAAGCCGGTGTCGCCCGGGAAATGATGATTCACTACGGCCAGGAAGCGCCGGTTGATTTCAAAAATAATTTCCAGATGACGCGGCAGTACCCGTTCGAACTTCTCCACGCCCCACGTTTCCAGTGCTTCCGGCATCAGGGTATGGTTGGTGTAAGCAAAAATCTGCGTGACCAGAGCCCAGGCATGATCCCACTGCAATTGATGGACATCCATCAATTGATACATCATCTCTGCGACAGCGACGGCCGGATGGGTATCGTTGAGCTGGATTGCGACCTTCTCGGGCAGTTGATTCCAGTCGCTGTGCTCGGCCAGGAAGCGGCGCAGAATATCCTGTATGGACGCTGAAACGAAGAAATATTCCTGTCTCAAACGAAGTTCCTTGCCTACGGCTGAACTATCATTCGGATACAGCACCTTGGACAGACTTTCGGAAACATTTTTGTCCTGTACGGCACTGAGATAATCGCCCGCATTGAATGATTCGAGATTGAATTCACGCGCTGCCTTGGCGGCCCACAGGCGCAAATTGTTGACGGTTCCTGTGTTGTAACCCGGTATAGGCAGGTCGTAGGCCATCGCCATCACCGTTTCACCATCCACCCAGTGATGTTCGACATTGCCATTCCCATCCGGGAACTGTACGACATGACCAAAGAATTTGACCGGGAATATGCATTCAGGACGCTGAAATTCCCAGGGATTTCCAAAGCGCAGCCAATTGTCGGGCCGCTCGATTTGCTGTCCGTTCTCGATGCGCTGGTTGAACATGCCGTATTCGTAACGTATGCCATACCCCTGACCCGGCAAGTCCAGTGTCGCCATAGAATCCAGGAAACAGGCCGCCAGCCGCCCCAGTCCGCCATTGCCCAATGCAGCATCAATTTCGGTTTCTTCGACCTGTTCCAGGTCTTGTCCCAGTGCTTTCAGACTTGCACGCAGCGAGGGCTCTATACCCAGATTGAGTGCGGCATTCGACAGCGTGCGACCAATCAAAAATTCCAGCGAAAGGTAATAAAGCCGCTTCGGGTCTTGCCCGGCATTATCCTCAGCTGTTTTCAGCTGTTTTTCTATGAGTTGATCGCGCACGGCATGCGCGGATGCTTCGAACCAGTCACGCTCACTGGCGGTTTTGACAGATTTTCCTTCGGTGTAGGTAAGATGGTTGGCCAGCGTGCGTTCAAATACGAGAGGATTGGAACGGTCAATTGGCTTGGAACTGGTTTTTTTTGAAGAGCTCATGATGTTGCCTGTATTTTAAAATAATTCTATGGAGATACTGATTAAATCGATTTTTCGAGTAACAGCCTTAAGCCGCGAGGCTCGCAGAACGTAGTGGGAGGTGGTAATCCAGAATTGCTTATCTATCAACATACGGGATTGCCACGCTACGTTCACAATGACAATCCGGGTGAATAAATCAGCATCTCACTATGTACGGAATTTGAATCAGGGCGGATTTTAACAACTAACCGCGCCAATGTCACATGATAAACAGTGAGCTACCCGACATGCAGCTACTTCTGACCGGGCCTGACAGCCATGATCGAATAGCCGTATTTCCACTCGATTCGCTTCAAAAAACAGGAATCAGCCCTGTTTTTCGTTATGGCCGCCGAATTCAAAGCGCAACGCCGAGAGTAATTTATCCGCGTAATCCGCTTCGCCACGCGATGAAAAACGGTTAAACAACGCCGCAGTCAATACCGGCGCGGGCGTGCCCGATTCGATAGCCGCAATGCTGGTCCAGCGCCCCTCGCCGGAATCGGATACCCGTCCGCTAAAATCGTTCAAATCGGCATCCCCTTGCAGCGCGTGCGCGGTCAAGTCCAGCAACCACGAACCTACCACGCTGCCACGTCGCCACAATTCAGCGACTTCCGCGACATCAATGTCGAAGCGCAAGGTATCCGGTTCGCGCAACGGCGTAGTTTCAGCATCAGCCTGCCGTTCGACCGCGCCTACATTGGCGTGGCGCAGTAAGTTGAAGCCTTCGGCATAAGCGGCCATCAGTCCATATTCGATGCCGTTGTGTACCATTTTGACAAAGTGCCCGGCTCCGGCCACGCCGCAATGCAAATAGCCCATTTCCGCGCTGCCGGGCGTACCGCTACGGCCTTCCGTGCGCGCTGCTGTTTCTACGCCGGGCGCCAGAGATACAAAAATGGGTTGCAAACGGGATACGGCGCTTTGGTCGCCGCCTATCATCAGACAATAACCGCGCTCCAGCCCCCATACGCCGCCGCTTACACCGACATCGACATAGTGTATCGCACGGGCGGAAAGCATACGGGCACGCAAGATGTCGTCCTTGTAGTAGGAATTTCCGCCGTCTATCAACACGTCATCAGCTTCCAGCAACGGGGTCAACTCGGCTATGCTGGCATCCACAACGGCAGCGGGCAGCATCAACCAGACGGCACGCGGTGTTTCCAACTTATCCATAAAATCCTGGATACTATCTGCCGCTACCGCGCCCTCCTTTGCCAGTGCCTGCACCGCATCGGTGCTGCGGTCAAATACGACGCACTGATGTCCGGCGCGTTGCAAGCGGCGCACCATGTTGGCGCCCATACGTCCCAATCCTATCATTCCGATCTGCATTATTTATTCCCCTTAAGTTATATTCGTTATCGGTAGTGCCGCGCGGTCAAGATGCCACTCGGCCTTGCTAATTTGTGCGGCTGGCAATGCCACGCCTCGCATTATCTGTTCCAATGCCTCGCGCTTGCCCGCGCCCGCCACCAGAAATAGCTTGTTGCGAGCCGCATTGAGCGTGCCCATGCTCAGCGACACCCGCTCAGCAGGCGGCTTGGGCGCATTGAATACCGGCACGGCGGCTTCCATTATGGCATTGGCCGGATTGCCAGGAAAAAGACTGGCCGTATGTCCGTCCTCCCCCATCCCCAGCAATACCATATCCAGCTTGCCGGCAGACTCCAGTTCCAGCGCATAACTGGCTGCGGCTTCGATTGCGCCCAGCTCCGCCGGTATGCAGTGAATATTAGCCTGCGGCGGGGTGACATGATTGAGCAAGGCTGCACGAGCCATGCTGTCATTGCGGCTTGCATCACCGTCAGGCAGACAGCGTTCATCGCCGAAATACAGATGTACGTGCTTCCAGTCCAGGGTGTGATGGCGCAGTTTTTCATAGCAACGACGTGGCGTTTCGCCTCCGGCCAGTGCCAGGTGAAAGACGCCGCGCGCGGCTATCGCCTCGGCCGCCAATGCTGCAATACGCCGTGCAACTGCCGTGCTTAAGACTTCCGCATCGTCGTGGATAAATACGGCCTGCGCATTCGGCAAATCAGTGCTGTTCAACTTGTTGCTCTTCATAAGGCCTCGTCAGCGAGTTGTGCCGCGCGCAGTGCAGGGCCATAAAGTGCCGCGCGATCATTCAGTATCACTGTGACCGGCATGGCTTCCAGCAAGGGGCGCATGCGGCCCTTGCCAAGGAAAGCCTCCATAAATGTCCCGTTTTGCAGCAAAGGCAGAATCTTCGGGGCAATACCACCGCCCAGATAAAGGCCGCCGCGACTCATCACCTTGAGCGCGAGGTTACCGGCTTCTGCGCCATACAGGCGTACAAACCAATCCAGCGTCGCTACGCAGATTTCATCGCGACCCGCCAATGCCGCATTGGCAATCGCAGCCGCCGCATCCCCGTTGCGCATTTCTGCGCTCAGCCAATCCGGCACAGCGATATTGCGATACTGACACAAGAATTCATGCAGACTGAGCAGACCCATACCGGAGACCACGCGTTCCCAGCTGACGTGCTGATGTTGTTGTTGCAGGTGGCGCAACAGGGCAAATTCCTGCGTGTTGGCCGGACTGAAACTGGCATGTCCTCCTTCGGTGGCGAAGGGCTGATAATTTCTGCCATCCCAGTACAGACCGGCTTCGCCCAGCCCGGTACCGGCGGCGATCACGGCGGCATTACCGCAGGCATGCCCGGCGCCTGCCTGCAGAGTCAGCAAATCCGCCACACCCAGGGCGGGCACGCCGTAGGCGGTGGCTTCCAGATCGTTGAGCAAGGTGCAGCCAAAACCGAACTGATGCTGCAAAGCGTCGGCATCTATCCGCCAAGGTAAATTGGTGGTGTGCACCACCCTGCCCTGCACCGGCCCTGCGATGCCGAAGGCGGCAGAAGTGATGTGAAACTCACGCAGTGCCTGGCTGGCATGCAGAAAATCGTCCAGCAGAATGCCGAATTCGGCGTAATCCCGGCTCGGATAGCTGACTTCGCGCAGGACATGCACTTGTGTACCCGCAACGTCCACGATGGCCAGGCGCGTTTTCGTTCCGCCTATGTCGCCCGCAAGTATGCTCATGTTAATAAGCCTTCAAATCTGCGCCGTCCAGATTCAGTGAATGACGCCAGAACTGGTCGTCGCGGTCGAATAGCCGGTATGTGCCGCGCGGCCCCCAGCTTCCCGCCGGGTAGCTGTTAATAAAATCGCGCTCCATGGACCAGACTTTGAGGATGGGGTCGATGACGCGCCATGCGGTCTCCACCTCGTCGATACGCAGAAACAGCGAGTGATCGCCTTGCATCACGTCCAGCAGCAAACCCTCATAGGCATCGAAATCTTCTTCGCTGCCCTTGCGATAAGTGGCATCCAGACTGATGCTGCGGGTATGCAAATCCAGCCCCGGCACCTTGACCTGCATTTCCATTTTCAGACAGTCGTCGGGCTGAATGCCCAGCATGATCCAGTTCGGTTGTGACGGGCCGCTGCGCGTATGGCGCATCAAATCCTGTGGCGGTTTCTTGAAACGGATACAAATCGCCGAACTGTTCTCCGGCATGCGCTTGCCGGTGCGCAGATAAAACGGCACGCCTGCCCAGCGCCAGTTATCGACAAACAGCTTCAGTGCCGCATAGGTCTCGGTGGTGCTGTCGGGTGCCACGCCGGGTTCTTCCAGATAACCGGGGACCGTCTTGCCGTCTATACTGCCGCTGCCGTACTGGCCACGAAAGGCGTGGGCATGTACGGCATTCTGCGTAATCGGGCGAATCGCCTTGAGCACTTTGACCTTCTCGTCGCGCAAATGCTCGGCCGCCATGGTCACCGGTGGCTCCATCGCCACCAGGGCCAGCAACTGCAAAAGATGGCTCTGTATCATGTCGCGCAACGCGCCCGCACCTTCGTAATAATCAGCGCGCCCTTCTATTCCCAGCGTCTCCGAATGGGTGATTTGCACATGATCGATGTAGTGATTGTTCCACAACGGCTCCAGCAGCAGATTGGCGAAGCGGAACACCATCACGTTCTGAACCGTGCCTTTACCCAGATAATGGTCGATGCGGAAAATTTGCGGCTCTTTCAGATGTTTGTACAAGCTGCCCTGCAAGGTCTGGGCACTCAGCAAGTCGTAACCGAAAGGCTTTTCGATCACCACGCGGCGCCAGCCGTTTTTCTCCTTGAGCAATCCCACATTGCCGAGCGCCTCGATGATGGCGGGGAATTCAGAGGGTCGCACTGCCATGTAATACACCCTGTTGGGCGGAAACTCGGGATTATCATCCAGCGACTGCTGCAAGCGCGTATAGGCTGCATCATCGCCGGGCGGTATGGCCTGGTAATGCATACGCGCACAAAAACGCCCCAGTGCTTCCTGATCCAGACCCTGAGGAAAAGCCTGTTGCAACATATCGCAAACGGCTTCCACCCATGCTTCGCGTTCGCGCAGTTCAATACCGCAGCCCAGTATGATCAGACGTTCGGGCAGGCGTTTTGCAATCTCCAGACGAAACAGCGCAGGAATCAGTTTGCGGCGGCTCAGATTTCCGGCTGCGCCGAATATAACCAGCGTACAGGGATCGATTACTTTCATTTCGCTTCTTTCATTTAAGTGGCTGCATTATGTACAGGCAGATAATAACCCGCTGTCTATCATGGGTTCGGTTTAATTTTTATCCGTTGCCACATGCACTAACGGGGGATTGTTATCTGCGATCATTTCATCCAGTACGGCATCTGTCAGTTTTTGTGGTAATTGTTTGCCGGGTTTTACGCCCAGCCCCTTGAGCATCTCGGCCTGACGGATGACGTTGCCACGACCGCTGGTAAATTTGCCATAGGCTTTATCATACACATCCCTGGCTTGATTCAAGCGCTCGCCCAGTTTATCGAGGTCTTCTACAAAGCCCACCAGCTTGTCATAAAGCTCCGCGCCACGAGTGGCAATTTCCTGCGCGTTGCGATTCTGTTGCTCCTGACGCCATAAGTGCGCGACGGTGCGCACCACAAACAACAAAGTGCTTGGACTGACCAGCAACACATTCTTCTTCCAGGCATCCTGCCATAGCTCGCTATCATGCGAGATGGCCAGCATGAAGGCGGGCTCTACCGGAATGAACATCAGCACGAAGTCGAGCGATTTCAGACCATACAGTTGCTGGTAGTTTTTCCCGGACAATTCCCTGATGTGGGCGCGCACTGAATCCAGATGGCGTTTCATCGCGGCATCGCGCTGATGATCGGTCTCGGCATTGGCATGCTCTTCATACGCGTTCAGCGATACCTTGGCATCCACGATCAGATGCTTGTCTTCCGGCAGATGCACCACCACATCCGGCTGCGCGCGTGTGCCATCCGCACGGGTATGGCTTTCCTGCACCTCATATTCATGGCCTTTGCGCAAACCGGATGCCTCCAGCACCTTTTCCAGTATAAGCTCACCCCAGTTGCCCTGTGTCTTGGCCTGTCCCTTGAGCGCGGAAGTTAAATTGTGCGCATCCTTTGACAGCTGATTATTCAACGACATCAGCTGCTTGACCTGCTCGGCCAAGGCGGACCTATCCTTGCCTTCCTGCACATAGACTTTTTGCACTTCGCCCTGAAACTCGCTGATCTTGACCTTGAGCGGTTCCAGCAACTGATTGATGTTGGTCTGGTTCTGCTCGGTAAAGCGCTTGCTTTTATCTTCCAGCACTTCATTGGCCAGTACTTTGAACTGATTGCTCAGCTCTTCACGGGCGTTATTCAGGACAGCAAGATTTTCCACGGCCTTGCTGCGCTCCGCATCGAGGCTGGCAGAGAGTTCAGCCACCTGATTGCTCAGCCGTTGCCGCTCTGCGGTGAGCTGATCGCGCAATGCGGCAAGTTCTTCCTTTTCGCGTTGAATTGCGTCCAGTTGAGCGCGCTGGCTGGCCACAGTGGACTCTGCCGCACCCGTTTTTTCGCGCAAGTCACCCATATCCTGTTCAAGTTTTTGCAGAGTGGATTCTGAGTCGGCACGCGCGGTAATCAGACGCCTGGCCTCTTCTTGCGCTGCGCTCAAGCGCTCATTAAGACGCGCCAGCTCGACCTGAGCATCGGCATTTACGCGCGCGAGTCGCTCGCGCAATACCAGCCAGACGACTGATGCACCTGTCAGAAAAGCGACGACAATATAAATAATCTGTTCCATGTGTATTGGTACCGGATAACTACGCCTTGCTGTAAATTTCCACCCCGACACGATCGATATGCGCGATCAATTCTCTGTTAGCTATCTGACGATATTGTGACAAGTCCACGGTGTAAGGCAGCATCAAGTCATCGATTTGATCTTCGATTTGCATGAGTTCTGCAAACTGAATCTCATCTCCCTTGATGGTCAGGTCAATATCTGACCCAGCACGGTAGTTGCCTTTGGCACGCGAGCCGTAGATCAATACGGCGTGGATGACGTTATGCCGTGCAAAAACGCTCCTGAGTTTATCCAGCGTCGCCGCAGACAGGCCAAATGACGGCGTCGTGCTCATGAGAGGTATTCTTCCATTTCTGTTTGCAGTGCGACAAACAGCGGAAAGTAAGACCCGATGATGACACTCACCAATTGTTCTGCCGTGTGTTCATCATAGGTATGCGATGAGATATTCCGGCTTTGTATCATCGCCATCCACTGTTCGCCGTCAGCAATGAGCTCTACCTTGAAGGCTTCTCGTGTGGCATCTTTTGATCCTCTGATGTTCTGGTTGCCCTGATCCTGCAAATAATCCTTCAACACATTCCATGCCAATTCATGTGTAAACTCAAAGGCTTGAATAACCCCCTGCTTTTCCAGATTTGAGAGTTTGCGCTGTTCGCTCAATTCAACGGCACTGCGCAATTGCAGCAGGGCTTTTTGAAAATTGGCAAATCGCTGTTGCCAGCGTATATCGCTATCGTTCATCGCCAGTTACCTCATCGTTAATTTGCAAAGCACGCGGCAAGTTTACTGTATTTTGAAATGCGAAACGCCGCGCGGCCCGGAGACGCGCGGCGTTTATCTGGTATTCCTTGCGAATTACAAGCCGCGTACGTTGCGCTTGCGTTCGTTTTCGGTCAGATAACGTTTACGGACGCGTATCGAAATCGGCGTAACTTCAACCAATTCATCATCGTCGATGAACTCGACAGCCGATTCCAGCGTCAGGCGCACGGGCGGCGTCAGCCGCACCGCTTCATCGGTACCGGATGAACGCACGTTGGTCAGCTGCTTGCCCTTGATCGGGTTAACCACCAGATCGTTGTCACGACTATGGATGCCGATGATCATGCCTTCATACAGCTTGTCGCCGGGAACCACGATCATGCGACCGCGGTCTTCCAGCTTCCAGAGTGCGTAAGCCACGGCCTCGCCGGGTTCGGAAGAAATCAGCACACCATTGCGACGACCCGGCATGTCAGCCTTGACCGGAGCGTAGTCATCAAATACGTGCGCCATGATGCCGGTGCCGCGCGTCAGGGTCATAAACTCGGACTGGAAGCCGATCAGGCCCCGCGCCGGAATACGGTATTCCAGACGCACGCGACCATGACCGTCAGGCTGCATGTCTTGCAGGTCGCCACGACGACGACCCAACTCTTCCATCACCGCGCCCTGATTGGTGTCTTCCACATCTACGGTGAGCATTTCAAACGGCTCACAACGTTCACCGTTGATATCACGGTAAACCACACGCGGCTTACCCACGCCCATTTCAAAGCCTTCACGGCGCATATTTTCCAGCAGAATGGTCAGGTGCAATTCGCCGCGACCCGACAGCAGGAACACGTCGGTGTTGTCGGTTTCCTCGACGCGCAAGGCTACGTTGACCAGTAATTCCTTGTTCAGACGATCACGGATCTGGCGACTGGTAATCATCTTGCCTTCCTGACCGCACAAGGGTGAGGTGTTCACCATCAGATTCATGCTCAGTGTAGGCTCATCGACCTTGGGCAGCGGCAAGGCTTCCGGCTTGCTGACATCGGCAATCGTTACACCGATACCAATTTCCTCGATGCCGTTGATCAGCACAATGTCGCCGGCCATGGCTTCATCCAGCAATACGCGCTCGATGCCACGAAAACCCAGAACCTGGTTGACGCGTGCCTTCTTGGAAGACTTGTCGCCGTTCATGACCATGACTTCCTGCCCCGGACGAATCTTGCCGCGCGTCACACGACCCACGCCGATACGACCGACGAAGCTGGAATAATCCAGGGCGGAAATTTGCAACTGCAACGGCTCTTCAGTCGCGGCAACACTGGGTGCAGGAACATGATTCAACACCACATCCAGCAGCGGGAACATATTGTCTGTAACCGCTTCCAGTTCAGTCTTGGCGTAACCCATCAATGCGGACGCATAAACAACCGGAAAATCAAGCTGCTCGTCAGACGCACCCAGCTTGTCGAACAAATCGAAAGTCTGATCCACAACCCAGTCAGGACGCGCGCCCGGACGGTCAACCTTGTTGATCACCACGATAGGACGCAGACCCAGGGCCAGTGCCTTCTTGGTCACGAAACGGGTCTGCGGCATCGGGCCGTCTACCGCGTCAACCAGCAGCAATACGCCGTCAACCATACCCAGCACGCGTTCCACTTCGCCGCCGAAATCGGCGTGGCCCGGTGTATCGACGATATTGATGTGCACGCCCTTGAATTCAACCGCGCAGTTTTTCGCCAGAATGGTGATGCCGCGTTCCTTTTCCAGGTCATTGTTGTCCATGACGCGTTCGGCAACATGCTGATGTGCGGAGAAAGAACCTGCCTGGGACAGCAGCTTGTCGACCAGGGTAGTCTTACCGTGGTCAACGTGGGCGATAATGGCAATATTGCGAAGTTGGCGTGACATGAGAACAGCCTTGCTAAATGTAAAGGGGGCGCATTCTACCACATGCGGGAAGACAAATCCTGAAACCTAAATCCTGTTTTGATACCAGTCGCGCGAGCGGTTTGCTACGCTCACCACCGCCAGCATGAGCGGCACTTCTATCAGCACGCCAACCACGGTAGCCAGCGCAGCACCCGACTGGAAACCGAACAGGCTGATCGCCGTGGCTACCGCCAGCTCAAAGAAATTACTCGCGGCGATCAATGCGGACGGCGCGGCAACGCAGTGCGCCACGCCCAGGCGTCGATTCAGCCAGTAGGCAAGGCCGGAGTTCAGTATGACTTGTATCATGATAGGCACGGCCAGTATGGCAATCACCAGCGGCTGTGCGACGATGGCCTCGCCCTGCAGGGCGAACAGCAGCACCAGCGTCAGCAGCAGTGCGGCTATCGAGTACGGCCCTGTGCGCTTCAGACCGCGTGCAAACGCAGCCTCCCCTTTCCTCAGCATCCGGCGACGCAGCCACTGTGCGATGACCACCGGAATCACGATATAGAACAGCACCGAGACGAGCAAGGTGGCCCACGGCACGGCAATACTGGCAATGCCGAGCAGCAATCCGACCAGAGGCGCAAAGGCGAAGATCATGATGACATCATTGAGCGCCACCTGCGACAAAGTGAAATAGGGATCGCCCTTCACCAGATTGCTCCAGACAAAGACCATGGCGGTACAGGGGGCGGCAGCCAGCAGGATCAGGCCTGCGATATAACTGTCAAGTTGCTCAGGCGGAAGATAGTCGGCGAACACATGGCGGATGAACAGCCAGGCCAGCAAGGCCATCGAGAAAGGCTTGATTGCCCAGTTGACAAACAGGGTGACGCCGATGCCGCGCACATGCTGCTTGACCTGATAAAGCGCGGTGTAGTCTATGCGCAACAGCATGGGAATAATCATCACCCATACCAGCACACCGACGGGAACATTGACTTCAGCAAGTTTCAGACCGGCGATACCCTGAAATAAGGCAGGAAAAAACTGCCCCAGCAGCACACCGGCAATGATGCACAGCAAGACCCAAAGCGTCAGATAGCGTTCAAACAGATTCATCGCTTCAGTCCGGTATTTGCCCGATTTCGGCAAGCTTTTCTTTCAGTGTCAGCTTGTCCAATTTATCAATCGGCAGACTCATAAATAATTGAATACGCCGCGCCAATTGCGCATAGGCGGTGTTGAATGCGGCGCGACGCGCTTCTTCGCCCTCGACGTGCGCCGGATCGGGGATGCCCCAGTGCGCGGTAGCAGGCTTGCCCGGCCAGATCGGGCAGGTTTCACCGGCGGCGTTGTCGCACACGGTAAAGATGAAGTCGATTTCTGGCGCGCCGGGAGCGGCGAATTCGTCCCAGCTCTTGCTGCGTAATCCCGTAATGTCGTGCCCCTGTTGCTGCAACAATTCCAGAGCCGCCGGATTAACGCGTCCGACCGGTTTGCTGCCTGCGCTGTGGGCGATGAATTCACCCTTGCCCAGCACGTTGAATAACACTTCGCCCAGAATGCTGCGCGCGGAATTGCCGGTACATAACACCAGCACGTTGTATGGCTTGATACTCATCTTGCGACCTCTTGTATGGGTTGATTAACATTTTTGGGATGGAATCGCGCAGTCTTGCGGATTTCCAGCGCAACAATTTTCCGTAAGGTAGGCCAGCATCCCATTCATCACGGTGAAATTTGCCGCGTAATAGACAAACCGCCCCTCCTGTCTGCTGGTTATCAATCCGGCGTGACTCAGCGCCTTAAAGTGAAATGACATGTTCGCCGGTGATACTTTCATCCTTTCGGCCAGTTTCCCCGCCGCCATTCCCTCCGGCCCGCACGCCACCAGCAGACGGTATATCTCCAGTCGCGTGTGTTGCGCCAAAGCCGACAGTGCTTCCACTACCTGTGTCGATGTAAGCATTTTATAGTTCTATTATTAAACAATTATTAAAATGACGGGCGTATTAAAGCAGAAAATCATCCGCTGATCAATAGCCCTGGCACGGCACACTGCCATACAAATACAGCGCAAAACGGCATTTTTAGCCGTTTTGCCGTCATGCTTGAAAAATAGTTCGTCAGAAACGCGCCGAGTTGTTCAGTTTGCGGCAGGACAGTGTTAGACTTTGCCCGCTGTTACGCGCAGCCATCTATTTAATGAGCTTATTCACGGAGGAATTTATATGAACAGAAAAGAACTGATTGATGCTTTGGCCGGAAAAACGGGAAGCACAAAAATTGCTGCTGAACATAATGTTACCGCACTGATCGAAATCATCGGCGAAACACTGGCAAAAGGCGACAGTCTGGCTCTGGTGGGTTTTGGAACATTCGAAGTACGTGAACGCGCTGCGCGCGTAGGCCGTAATCCAAAAACGGGAGCGGAATTGAAAATCGCAGCTTCCAAGGTTCCGGCATTCAAGCCCGGTGCTACGCTGAAGGCAACGGTAAACAAGTAGTAAATACTGCACCAGTCCTTTACGGGGGCTGGTGCAGTGTATCCGCTTATTCGAAATACAGATTCACACTACAGACCTTCATAAGGCAAACGGCTGCGACCCTGTTCTGCGGTGATCTTCGCCAATTTAATGGTTTGCCAGGGCTGCACCTGCTCCCATGTAAAACGCCATTCCCAATTCCCTTCAGTACTTCCCGGATAGTTCATGCGATGCTCCCCCGACAGGCAAAGTACATCCTGCATAGGGAAAATGACCGTATTGGCTACCGAAGCAGACAATGAACTCATCATGTCCCAGGGCACATCTACGTCATCTTTGCCGAGGTAGTGCCGGACAAAACCCTTCTCATGTTCAGCGGAAGTATTCCACCACCCCAGCATCGTGTCGTTATCGTGCGTACCCGTATAGGCTATCGTGTTGGGGATGTAATTATGCGGTAAAAAATAATTGGAATGATCTTCGGCAAAGGCAAATTGCAGGATACGCATCCCCGGCAATTTAAACTTGTCGCGCAGCTCAACCACGTCCTGGGTAATGACGCCCAGGTCTTCGGCTATGATAGGCAAATGCAGGAAGGCGTTCTCAAACGCTTCAAACAGGCTGGCGCCCGGGCCGGGCATCCATCTGCCGTTCATTGCAGTCGTTTCGTGCGCAGGCACTTCCCAGTAACTGGCAAAACCCCGGAAATGATCGATACGCACCTGATCAAAACTGCGCAGCGCATGTTGCAGACGTCTTATCCACCAAATGTAGCCGGTTTGTTCATGCAAGTCCCAGCGGTAGAGCGGATTGCCCCAGAGCTGCCCGGTTTCACTGAAATAATCCGGTGGCACTCCGGCAACGACTGTCGGCAAACCGGCATCATCAAGTTCAAAAAGCTCGCGATGCGCCCATACATCGGCGCTGTGATAGGCGACGAAGATAGGTACATCGCCGATCAGTTTGACGCCACGCTCATTGGCATAGTGCTTTAATTGCATCCATTGGCGGGAAAAACACCATTGGCAGAATTTCCAGAAGTCGATTTTCTCCGCGCTGATCGCCTCCAGAAAGCGCAAGGCTTGCGCATCCCTGTTAGCTAAGGCCTCAGGCCACAGATTCCAGTGCCGCCCGTCCTGCTGCTCGTCGATAGTCATGAAGTGTGCATAATCTTCCAGCCATTCACCTTCAGTCATGCAGAATTCAGTATAGGCGGCGTGGAGCGTTGCATCACCGGTGGCAAAGAAACGCTTGGCGGCACGGCGTAAACGCTCGATTCGGAAAGGCCCCTGCAATGCAAAATCCACTCTGTCATGACGGAACTCGGCGAGGGGTTGGACATCCTCCTCCTCCAGCCAGCCGTGATGAAGCAATTCGTAAAGATCGATCAGCAGCACGTTACCCGCGAAGGCAGAAGTGCTCATATAAGGTGAATTTCCGGGTCCGATTTCACCCAATGGCAAGACCTGCCAATAGCTTTGTCCGGCACCGGCCAGCCAGTCCACAAACAGATAGGCGTTACTGCCCAGGTCACCGGCACCCAAAGGGCCGGGCAATGAGGTAGGGTGCAGCAGGATACCGCTGGTGCGATTGTTCATCATAAAGACAATTCTATTGCTATGGTGTGAGGATATAGGAGCAGGTGGATTATTCGGTTGCGCGGCGCATCGCCCCATCCACTTCCGTTTCGCCCGAGCATCCCAGACTGACTGGGTCATTCAGACTTTGCGGTGCGGTTAATTGCAGCAAACGATACAACTCGGTCAGATTGTGGCGGTACAGACGATCAAAACTGGCGACCGAATTGGAAGGATTGTAGTCGCCAAACCACCAGAACCAATCCGAACTTTCGCAGGAACACAGCTGTCTTTCGGCAGCTTCGCGCTGTTCCGCGCTTAAACGACCGCTGGACATGACCATGTCATAGCTCAGTTTGGCCGCGCACAACAGGTCCCAGGCGCGATTTTTATCTTCACAGCCTATCCAGGTTGAAAAATTGCCGTACACCCAACTGCCGGCCGCAATCGTAGGCAGATTGGCTGTAGCGACAATATCAGTGCGTATCGGGCTTAATTTGACATAGTCAGCGTACGTGCTGGTATTGATTTTGGGGTGAGCTTCTATCTGTGCATACAACTCATCCAGAAAATAAAATCCGTTGTAAGGATAATATTCCCAGGCATTTTCGCCATCCAGTATCACGCTCGCTACCGGCGTTTCGCCCTCCGGCGCCTGCTTGGCTATGTTTTCAAGCTGGTCGATAAAATGCAGGGCCGCATCCTTGCCGTGCCAGCGCGAATATTCAAAGCCTATCAGATCGGACAAATGATCATCCCGGAAAAAACACTGCAAACCGTCCGCCCCCTTGTCGATACGGTAGGGGCGATATAAATATTGACCGCGCTCGGGCACCGCCTGATGGGAACGACGCAGACTGTTGACCAGTACGCCCTCACCGCTGGCGGCCCAATGACAACCCTCCTCGGCCATCACTTCCAGTGTTTCCACAGAAATTGAGCCCTCAGCAGGCCACATTCCCTTGGGTTCGCTGCCGAATCGCGCCTTGTGGCTTTGTTTTGCCAACTGTATGTGGCGGGTTACGCGCAACCGTCCCTTGGGATAATGCGGAGACTTGGGCATAGGCGCATCCGGCATCGCCTCCTTGGCACTGGCAAAATCGATCAGCAGCGGGGCCAGCGGATGATAGTGCGGTGTGGCCGATATTTCGATCTGACCGGATTCGGCCAGTTTGCGGTAACGCGGAATGATGCCGCTGGTCAACTCGCCCACCAGATCGAGCAGGCGTTTACGGTCTTCGTAATCAAAACCCTCTGCCTTGGTCATCAAACGCGCGACCAGTTCGCTCTCGCGGCGCACGCTTTCGCCACACCATGCCAGGTGATACCAGACCAGCAGATCTGCGACGTACTGCCCGGACAGATAGGACAACGCCGTATCCCCCTCAGCCTGCAAACGCTGGAATAATTCCCACAAACGCATATAGGCCGGATAGGGCGCGATCATCTTGGTGTGGCTGCTGCGGAAACAGGCATCCAGCGCCAGTCGCCGTTCTTCCAGCGACAATTCACAGGAATTCTTATGTACCAGCAGGCGCAATAAAGGGTCGCGCAATTTCCCGGTCGCGAACTGGTCGGTGTAATCCTCCAGCTGGTCGAGCAGGATGGGCACGAAGTTCAATACCACGCGCACCTTGGGATGACGCTCAAGGTGATACGCCATATCCGTGTAATCCTTGATGGCGTGCAAATAGACCCACGGCAGGACAAAATCGCCGCTGGCATAATCGCGATAATCCGGCTGGTGCATATGCCAGAGGAAGACTAAATCGAGGGGTTTTTTCATAACATGAAGTCCCGCCGTTTAGCGACGGGGATAGGTGAGTTTAATCTTAGCGTGTACTGTGAAATTTCTGTCCCAGCATTTCTGGGGTGATCAGCGTGACGCCATTTTCGCTGACATGGAAACGCTTGCGGTCTTCGTCGATATTGACGCCAATTTTCATACCGTCGGGAATCTTGCAACTTTTATCGACAATCACGCGCTTCAATACCACATGCCGGCCAATATCCACGTCGGGCAAGATCACCGAATCTTCGATGGTTGAATAACTGTTCACGCGCACATCGGAAAAAAGCAGCGAGCGTTTGACGATAGAACCACTGACTATGCAACCGCCGGATACCAGAGAATCAACCGCATAACCGCGACGCTCGTCCTCATCAAAGACGAATTTGGCGGGGGGCAATTGTTCCTGATAGGTCCAGATCGGCCATTCCTGATCATACATATTCAGGTCGGGTATGACCTTAGTCATTTCCATACTGGCTTCCCAGTAGGAATCTATGGTGCCCACGTCACGCCAGTACGGCATCTTGTCATCTTCCATGCCTACGCAGCTTTGTTCGAAGCTTTGCGCAAACACACGGTAATTTTTAACCATGTGCGGGATCAGATCCTTGCCAAAATCATGGCTGGACTTGGGGTTGTCGGCATCGCGTATCAGCTGCTCAATCAGGAACTGTGTGTTGAACACATAAATACCCATGCTGGCCAGTGACTTTTCCGGATTATCCGGAATCGAGGGCGGATTTTCCGGTTTCTCGACGAATTCGACTACACGAGCCTCATCGTCCACGCCCATCACGCCAAAGGCATACGCCTCGGCAATCGGCACTTCGAGGCAAGCCACCGTCATGTCGGCCTTTTTTTCCACATGGAAAGCCAGCAACTTGCCGTAATCCATTTTATAGATATGGTCGCCGGCCAGCACCACGACAAAATCGCACTTCGATCCGCGTATGATATCCAGATTCTGAAATACGGCGTCGGCCGTACCGCGATACCACTGGTCTTCACTGACGCGCTGTTGCGCAGGCAATAAATCGAGGTATTCGCCGAACTGGCCGTTCAGAAATGACCAGCCGCGCTGAATATGCTGAATCAGGCTGTGTGACTTATATTGCGTCGCCACGCCGATGCGGCGTATGCCGGAATTCACGCAGTTTGAAAGCACGAAATCGATGATGCGAAACTTGCCGCCAAACGGAACGGCCGGCTTGGCACGCCAGTCAGTCAATTCGTGCAGCCTGCTTCCACGACCGCCGGCCAGCACCATCGCGTAAGTATTTTTGGTCAGGCGGCTCACAAAACGGGGTTCAGGATCACCAGCAGCCACATGGTATTTCTTTTTCAAATAACCTAATTCAACACTCATCTCAGCCTCCCTCAAGTCATATTTACCTTAATTGCTATGGTCATTATCGTTTACAATTGCGGCTCGGCACAAGAAATAAAAAGGAAATTAAAGTGGACATGCAGATTGAAACTTTGTTGCAAGCTCGCCTGCAAGATCCTTTCGCTTTGCTAGGCTCGCACCGTGAAGCCAGCGAATGGGTCATACGCTTTTATGAACCTCATGCCACACAAATTACGCTGCTGGACAGCGGTGAACCCTTCAGAAAAATCCATCCCGGCGGCCTGTTCGAATGGCGCGGAACAAGCGAACCCGTACTACCCTACCGGTTGCGTATCAATCAAGGCACTGCATCCCGCGATGTGTACGACCCCTACCAGTTCCCCTCCCATATTTCCGAGCAGGATCTGTTTTTGTTCAGCGAGGGAAATCTGCGCCAGGGCTATCGTATGCTCGGTTCGCACGCGGTGGAAATCAACGGGGTCAAGGGTGTACGTTTCGCCGTCTGGGCGCCGAATGCCGAACGCGTCAGCGTGGTGGGCGAATTCAATAGCTGGGACGGTCGCCTCTACCCCATGCGCTTGCACGGATCGAGCGGGGTGTGGGAAATTTTCATCCCCGAAATCGCGCAACATGCCCTGTATCGTTATGAAATCCGCAATCGCGATTCCGGCAACGTGCTGACCAAGACCGACCCCTATGCGCAGGGCTATGAACTGCGCCCCGGCACGGCGGCGCTGGCTGCGCCCATCAATGGGCACCGCTGGCAGGACGATGACTGGATGCAGAAACGCAGTGAGTGGGACTGGCTGCATGGCGCAGTCAATATCTATGAAATTCATCCCGGTTCCTGGAAGCGCCATCCGGACGGCCGCTTCTACACTTACAGCGAATTGGCCAGAGACCTAGTGCCCTATGTCAAGGGTATGGGCTATACACACGTTGAATTGATGCCGATTACCGAACATCCACTGGATGAATCGTGGGGTTATCAGTGCACGGGCTATTTTGCCCCCAGCAGCCGCTTCGGCTCGCCCGACGAATTGCGTCATCTGATCGACGCGTTCCATCAGGCCGATATCGGGGTCATTCTCGACTGGGTGCCCGCGCACTTTCCGCAGGATAGCTGGGCGCTGGCACGCTTCGACGGCACGGCACTGTACGAGCATGAAGATCCGCGTCTGGGCTTTCATCAGGACTGGGGCACGCACATCTTCAATTTTGGCCGCAACGAAGTCAAAACCTTTTTGTTGTCCAGCGCACATTACTGGCTCTCCGAATTCCATTTCGATGGCTTGCGCGTGGATGCCGTTGCCTCCATGCTGTATCTGGACTACTCACGCAAAGCGGGCGAATGGATACCGAACAAATACGGTGGCCGTGAAAATCTCGACGCGGTGGAATTTTTGCGCGAGATGAACATCATGGTACACGACGAATTTCCGGGTGCGCTGACCATGGCGGAAGAATCAACCGCGTGGCCGGGCGTATCGCGCCCTGTTTACCTGGGTGGACTCGGCTTCTCGATGAAGTGGAACATGGGCTGGATGAATGACACGCTGAGTTATTTTCAGAATGATCCGGTACACCGCCGCTATCACCATAGCCAGCTGACTTTCGGGCAGATTTACGCCTACAGCGAAAATTTCGTGATGCCGTTCTCGCATGACGAAGTGGTGCACGGCAAGGGCTCGCTCTTGTCCAAGATGCCCGGCGATGCCTGGCAGAAATTTGCCAACCTGCGCCTGCTGCTGACTTATCAGATGACCAGTCCGGGGAAAAAGCTTAACTTCATGGGCAATGAGATTGCGCAGGGACGTGAATGGCAATCGAAGTGGGAACTGGAATGGTGGCAATTGGGTGAAGAACTGCATCGTGGCGTACAGAATTTGACGCATGACCTCAACAAACTGTATCGCACCCTGCCCGCTTTGCATGAGCTGGATTTCCAGTCGGATGGATTTTCCTGGATAGACTGCAACGATGCAGAAAAATCGGTGTTGTCCTACCAGCGGCGCGCGCGTGACGGTTCCATGGCGATAGTCGCCCTGAATCTGACGCCTTTGCCGCGCAAGCGCTATCGCATCGGCCTTCCCGAAAACACCAGCTATCGCGAAGTGCTGAACAGCGATTCCAGCTATTACGCGGGAAGCAACCTCGGCAATGCGGGTCTGATTCAGGCGGAAGCCATACCCTGGATGGGCCTGCCCTGCTCTGCCGAAATCTCATTGCCTCCTCTGGCAGGGGTGATTCTGGTACCGGGGGCGTAAAAAATTATCCGCGAGATACATGAAAGACACTAAATAATGTTCAAATTTAGCATATTGACCTCCGCCCTGAATTTTTCGTGTATTTCGTGGACTGGCGTTTTTCAGGTTAAATTTGATTTGAGATAACTACATGTCAAAACTTACACAATCCGCTGCCTGGCATGCTCTGAAGACGCATTTTGCCGGCATCAAAGAGAACCACATGCGTCAGATGTTTCAGGATGATCCGGCGCGCTTTGAGAAATTCTCGGTGAAATTCGGCAGCCTGCTGTTTGATTATTCCAAGAACCGCATCACCGCCGAGACCATGCGACTGCTGATCGCGCTGGCCGAAAGTGCCGAACTCCCCGCCTATATCGAGCGCAAGTTTTCCGGCACCCGGATCAACACAACCGAACAGCGCGCCGTGCTGCATACGGCGCTGCGCAACCGCTCCAACCGTCCGGTTTTGTACAATGGCAAGGATGTCATGCCCGAAGTGCAGAGGGTATTGGGCCTGATGCGGGAATTTTCCGAGGCGGTGCGCAACGGATCACACCTCGGACATAGTGGCCGCGCTTTTACCGACATCGTCAATATCGGCATCGGCGGTTCCGATCTCGGCCCGCTGATGGTATGTGAAGCCCTCAAACCTTATGCCAGTGCCAATCTGCGCGCCCATTTTGTTTCCAACGTGGACGCGACACAAATTACCGAGACACTGAAAAAACTGGATGCGGAAACCACGCTGTTCATTGTCAGCTCCAAGACCTTCACCACCCAGGAAACGCTGACCAATGCACGTTCGGCGCGTGACTGGCTGATCGGCCAACTAGGCGACCCGACAGCGGTGGAAAAACACTTTGCCGCCGTCTCGACCAATCTCAAGGCAACCGCCGAGTTCGGCATCAGTCCGGAGAACGTGTTCGAATTCTGGGACTGGGTCGGTGGGCGTTATTCGCTGTGGTCAGCCATAGGCTTGCCCATTGCGCTGTTTGTCGGCATGGACCGTTTCGAAGAACTGCTGGCGGGCGCGCATGAGATGGATGAACATTTCCGCACGACGCCGCTGGATCAGAATATTCCGGTGCTGATGGGCATGCTGGGCATCTGGTATGGTGATTTTTTCGGCGCGGGTTCCAATGCCGTGCTGCCCTATGACCAGTACCTGCATCGCTTCCCCGCCTATCTGCAACAACTGGATATGGAGAGCAACGGCAAGGGCGTGGATCGCGACGGGAATCAGGTCGATTACGATACCGGCATGGTGGTATGGGGCGAATCGGGCACCAACGGCCAGCACGCCTTTTACCAGCTGATCCATCAGGGCACCCGCATGATTCCGGCTGACTTTTTGGCACCGCTGCACAGCCAGAATCCAGTTGGCGAACATCATGCCATCCTGCTCGCCAACTGTTTCGCGCAGACCGAAGCGCTGATGGTCGGCAAGACCGCGGACGAAGCACGCGCTGAACTGGAAGCACAAGGCATGCAGGGAGATGAACTGGAAGCCCTGCTGCCTCACAAGGTATTCCCGGGCAACAAACCCACCAACACCCTGCTGTTCGACCGCCTCGACCCCCACTCGTTGGGCATGTTGGTTGCGCTCTATGAACAAAAGGTATTCGTGCAGGGCATCGTGTGGAACATCAACTCGTTCGACCAATGGGGCGTGGAACTGGGCAAACAACTCGCCAGCAAAATACTGCCTGAATTGCTGGATGCCTCAGTCAAGTCCAATCACGATAAATCCACCCGCAGCCTGATCGAGTACTACCATCAGGAAACGAAGGATTAACTCGCATTCCATTATTAGCAACGTCATTCCCGCGAAGGCGGGAATCCAGCGAAAACAGGTACCGCGTAGCGGACCAAACCGGGATTAATGAATAAGGTGCTCAGTCCTCATTTATCCAATATCTTCCGCGTAGGGGCGGCTCGGATATTGGAAAGCGACCGGGCCGTCCGGCTCTGAATGAATGAACTGATGGACGAAGGGATCCTTCGACTCCAGCATGTCTGCGGCTTCTCCCTCCGCCACGACTACGCCGTCATGAATGAAATATACATAATCGGCAATCTTGAGTGATTCGGACATGTCATAAGTGACCACGACCGAGGTGACGCCGAGGGCGTCGTTCAGCGTGCGGATCAGATTGGCGATGATGCTGAGTGAAATCGGGTCGAGTCCGGCGAAGGGTTCGTCGTAGATAATCAGCGTGGGATCAAGCGCAATCGCCCTGGCCAGTGCCACCCGGCGCTCCATGCCGCCCGACAGATCCTTGGGCATCAGGTCGCGTGCATTGCGCAGCCCCACGGCTTGCAGCTTCATCAGCACCAGATCGCGTATCATTTCTTCCGACAGGTCGGTATGCTCGCGCATCGGAAAGGCCAGATTGTCATACACGGACCAATCGCTGAACAGCCCGCTCACCTGAAACATCATGCCCATTTCCCGGCGCATGGCGGACAGTTCGGCGTTGCCCTGCTCATGTATCACCTGGCCCAACACCTTGACACTGCCGCGATCGGGTTTAAGCTGTCCGCCAAAATGATGCAGCAAGGTGCTCTTGCCGCATCCGCTGACACCCAGAATCGCAACCACTTTCCCGCGCGGTATCGTGAGATTGATGCCCTTGAGGACTTTAGTTTTCCCGTAGGAAAAATGAAGGTCACTGACCTCAACCAGATTTTCTGCAACGTGCTTCAATATCTTCTCCTTCACAACGGGCGGATGGTATCATTTTTAACGTTACGCGACCCATCGCTCGCTGACTGAACGGCAGCCTCCATGACGACACCCGCACAAAAAATTCTCCATGACGTTTTCGGCTACGCCACCTTTCGCGGCGAGCAGCAAGCCATCGTCGAACAAATAGCCGGTGGCGGCGACGCACTGGTTCTGATGCCGACCGGGGGCGGGAAATCGCTGTGCTACCAGATTCCTGCCCTGCTCAGGCCGGGCGTCGCCATCGTGGTCTCGCCGCTGATCGCACTGATGCAGGATCAGGTCGATGCTCTGCGTCAGCTCGGTGTGCGCGCCGCCTATCTGAATTCCAGCCTGTCCGCCGATGACGCCCGCGAGGTTCAGGGGCAGTTGCGGCGAGGCGAACTCGATTTACTGTACGTCGCGCCCGAACGTCTGCTCAACGCAAACTTCCTCGCCCTGCTTGATCAATTACACGACACCCCCTCTCCCTTGCAGGGAGAGGGCTGGGGTGAGGGTAGAAATGCTGGCATCGCGCTGTTCGCCATTGACGAGGCGCATTGCGTCTCGCAATGGGGGCATGACTTCCGTCCGGAATACCGCGAACTGACGATATTGCAGCAGCGTTTCCCCGACGTGCCACGCATCGCACTCACTGCCACGGCGGACGCACCGACGCGACGCGAGATCGTGGAACGGCTGTCACTGGAACAGGCGCGCCAGTTCGTATCCAGCTTCGACCGCCCGAACATCCGCTATCGCGTCACCTTAAAATCAAACGCAATCAGTCAATTGCAGGATTTTATTGATAAGGAACATCCAGATGATGCGGGCATCGTATATTGCCTGTCGCGCAAGCGCGTAGATGAAACGGCGGCCAAACTGGTGGCGCTAGGCCGGGACGCGCTCCCCTACCATGCAGGTCTGGATGCCGCCACGCGCGCCCGTCATCAAAGCCGTTTTTTGCGCGAGGAAGGCGTGATCATGGTGGCGACTGTGGCGTTCGGCATGGGCATAGACAAGCCCAATGTGCGCTTCGTCGCTCACCTGGATTTACCCAAGAGCATGGAAGGCTATTATCAGGACAACTGCGAGTTACATAGCATGGACGCACACCATTAACTTTACAGTCTATGGACATCAATACTGTTTATACCCCTTGGATATATAGATTCTCTGAAACATGAATGTTAAGAATTTAATCCGCCAAACAATAAATGACGAAGCAGATGCCCATTTCAGGTAATGAAAATTTTTGTGTAGTCTCAAATTGAATAGCACGATTGCGGACGGTGGCGACCTCACACTATCGAGACAGTTCAGTCAGTCGCGATGAGCGGCTATCAGGCAGACAATTTACCGATGCACAGCAAATACCCTCACCAGGAGCATATTCAATTCCATGATGTTAAGTATTCGTTTAATCTGCTTCTTTCTTTTAGATTCCGATTAGCTGGGGTTTTTTGGCTGCACCGGTCGATAAATAAATCGCCACTCCGAGTATTTCGTTTTGCCCGCAAGATACTGATCATTGTCATTAAAATTACCCGTCTTTAACGGCTTATCATCAGACAGACTATAAACGCCCATAATTCCACCGCCTAGCGCTGGCACGACACCCCATTTATTAGTACGGGTCATGGGATCAATAAATACTTTACGCAAATAGCGGCGGGTCGCAAGCTGACGTTCGTCTTTTAAAAGGTCGTCGAGCGTCTCTGGATATTTTTTTAGTGAACCGGGCGAGTGCTCATAATATTGACCAATCGCATCACGAAACTGTTTGCCAACCAGCAATAATTCGCGCTCCCGGTCACGCTGTTGTGAGGTACTCCACACCACACCCGTTGTCGCCAGAACGGCTCCCATTATGGCAACCAGAAACAAGGCCGCCAGATAGGTAAATCCGGATTGCCGAACACGATTCATTACCAGTCACCGTACGTTGTTCCGTCGCGTGCTTTTCCGTACGCCCCGCTTTTTACATCAAATACCCCGCCTTTTTGCGTATCGTCAGGCGGAACGATTGTCCAGGTAGCCGCACTGTCAGTGACAGGATCAACGGGGACTTTACGTAAATATTTCAGCTTCACCAAGTCATCCAGACTGCCCGGATATTTGCCAGTATCGGAATAGTATTTGTCGATGGATTCGCGAAGAGTCGCCAGATTTTCATGTAGCACAGACTCTTTGGTTCTGTCGATACTACCGAAATAGCGCGGCACCGCTATCGTCAGCAGCAAAGCGATTATAGTCATCACCACCAGAAGTTCGATCAGCGTAAAGCCGCGTTTACCATTCACGATAGGCAACCCCATTTAGCCCGGTACCGGCAGTCATTGAGTAAATATCGTAGACATCTTTCCCCGGTTTGGGGTCGGAGCCTGAAGACTCATAGCTACGCAATCCCCAGGTTTTCTCAGCAGGAATATCACGATCATTGCTGAACGGATCGCGGGGAATGCGTCGTAAAAAATAAAGCCGGGGTTTCGCGACAGCCGGGCTTTTTGCATCCTCTACGCCATCAGCCAGAATTTTAAGTGACGGGGGATAACCGGATTCTCCTGCCCTGTTCAGGATATGTCCATCATCCCAGGCACGTTTGTAGGCATCGACCGCTTCGCGAATCTGCCATAAGCTGCTACGTAACTCGCGCTCCTTGCTGCGCTGATACGCCAGTTCCGCCATAGGAAACGCGATGGTGGACAGCAGGGCGATGATCGCTGCCGTTACAGCCATCTCGATCAACGTAAACCCTCTGACCCTCTGCGCCTTCATATAAATTCGTGACTAATCGCTGATCGACACGGAATATGCATCCGGCAACTCCGGGTTAGGCAGCTTATCCCCTAAACCGACCGGCGTCGCGGCAAGCAGTTTAACTTCAGATTTGGCTTGTGCCGTGAGCGCTTTAAAAGTAACAGTCGTCAGACTGTCTTCGCCTGCAGCCCCCACAGCACCCGGACGCACCACACCGACAAATATTTTTCCGCCAGCGATATCCACATTACTGGTGAAGCTCGTTTGCGCGGCATTTTGTTTGAAGAATCCACCCTCGGCCACCTCCACAACTTTCAAGGCTGCAGCATCGTAGGCTAACTGGAACGGCAAACTGCGCAAGCCGCCATCCGTTTTGAGTATTAATGTCACTTTAAATTGCTCGCCCGCTTTAACTTGTCTGGGTCCTTGCCAGGACAATCCAATGTGAGTCGGCGCAACTGATGCACTCACCTCAGCATCTTTACCCTCGTCTGATTTAACCTCATCCGTCGAAGGCTGCCCTGTCGCATTCGGTATTGACGATTTCGGTTTGTCGAAATCCTGTTCGTTTGACTTCGTTTTGTGCAGTAAAAGTGGTGTCGTTCTCAGTATCGTTTCACTGCCGGACCAGAACTCGGAAGCCTGCGCATCCGGGCGCTTCAGGTTTCTGATCAAATGAGGCGTGATGGACAATACGATCTCTGTTTTTTGGTTGTCATCCCGGTGCGTGGAAAACAGTCTGCCGAGCACCGGCAAATCACCAAGTCCCGGCAATTTATTAGCCGTTTTCCGGTCTTCGTTGTTAATCAGACCCGCCAGCACCTGAGTTTCACCATCTTTCAGGCGCAAGACGGTCGAAGCGGTTCGCGAACCGATCTGGTAAGTCAGTGTGCCGTTCTTGCTGGTGATCTGGTTCACGATGGAACTGACCTCCAGCGAAACCTTGATTGCCACGTCATCGTGCAGATAAATCGTCGGCTGCACATCCAGCTTGAGACCGACATCGACGTACTGCACGCTGTCAGAGACGAATCCTGTTGCCGTCGAAGTCGTCGTAATCACCGGAACCCGGTCGCCGATCATGATCTTCGCCTGTTCGCGGTTACGCGTGCGAATGCGCGGGTTAGCCAGCAGGTTGATATCCGTATCATCCTTTTTTGCATTAATAACCGTATTGGTGACGCTGGCACTGATGCGGCTGGAATTGATGCTTTTAAGATCGCGCAAGGTCAGCGCACCGCCACCCGCCCCAGCGATAGGCGCCAGCGTCAGTTGTTCCGGATATTTAATACCCAGATCGAGCAAGCGTGAACGCTTCACTTCCAGAACTTCCACTTCCAGCATGACTTCCGGCTCTGCCAGATCCTGCATGGCAATCAGTTTTTCGGCGAGCCGGATCGTCTCCGGCGTATCGCGCATGACCATCATGTTGAGCTTTTCATCCACATAGATTTCGCGCGTTTTGAGCAACATTTTGACCATGCTCATGGTCTGCTTGACATCGGCATTTTCAATATAAAAGCTTTTGACCATCAGTTCCTGATATTCGCGAACCTTGTCCGGCGTATTCGGATAGATCAGCACGGTATTGGAATCCAGAACTTTTTTCTCAAGCTTGCTGGTGGTCAACATCAGATCGAGCACATTTTCCAGCGAACTCTTTTTTACAAAGATCGTTGTGGTCAGATCAGGACGCACATCCTTGTCGAGAATGAAGTTGATGCCGCTGGTATGCGATAGCACTTCAAACACCATTTTCAGGTTGGCATCGCGAAACTCCAGCGTAATGGGTTTCTTGTACAGCGATTTGAGTGTCGGTACCGCCAGCCCCTCTCTGGACTGTTGCGCTTCGATTTCACGTTTGAGCGCCAGCACTTCGGTATTGGCGGGGTTTTCTATCAATGCAGGCTGCAATTTCGACAGCGCCTCATCGAATTCATTGGTTTTAAGCAGAACTCGGGCTTCTTCAAGTAAAGTCTGATGACGGCGGTCTTTGCTCAGTTCATCAATTCCGTTCTGAGCGCGCTTGTTTCCGGCTTCTATCGCAAGAACACGACGATAAAGCTTTTCGGCGGTATCCAGATGTCCGACCGCACGTTCTTCAGCGGCCTGATTCAACAAAAAATTGATGGACTCTTCGCGTTTTCTGATGGACTGTGCGCGGTAATGCAAATCGGAGGTATCTGACTTGGCGGCCTGATCCAGCTTGGCGACACCCTCCTCGAAATTACCCTGTTCGATCTGTTTCAACCCTTCCCGGTTCAGCCGTTCGGCTGCGCAACCGTACAGCATTGCGACCAGTAACATTCCAATCGCCAAGTTGCGAACTATCTGTCCTGATTTGATCATTGAGGGAAGTTTTCTGTACTCTGAATTAAAGGAATCAGGGGTGTTTGTTGCTGGGTGGGTACGCTGTCCGCCATCATCTCCATGCCCGGAGATGAGGTGCTCAGTGCCTGTCTGATGTCCAGTGGCAGATAGGTCAGCGTCATCTGGCTTGTTGAAATATGATCCACCCGGTAAAGGTTATCAATCGTATCGCCCTGACTGACCGTATAAGCGCGTACACCCTGTGATAGATACACCACCACCGGTTCGCCCTCTTCGTGTATTTTCCCCATGTAGCGGAATGGCAACGGCGGCGCAGTCGGCTTGGGCGCTTCCTGCACCACCACTTTCTGCGGCGGCGGAGGGGGCGGCGGAATGTACCAGGATTTACCGGCAAACGGGTCCTGTTCGGGTTCGCCAGCTTCCGCCCGCGCCAATTTTGCAAGCTGCAGCACAGGCAATCGCGTCTCATTCGATTCACGACGGGACGGCTTGCTTTCTGCCACAGGTGTGACCACACCAGCAGCAGAATCGTCGCCGACCAGTGCAGCTGCAGCCAGCGAGCCTGTCAGCATCAGCCCCAGAAAAATTGTGCTGCGTTTAAACATGCCTATTCCTCAGCCAGAAACAGCGTCATTTTAACCTGTGCGTCGAGCACGGTGTCGCTGATCTTTTGCCGCTGAAATTCGACACTATCCAGTGATAGATAAGGCATGTCGGCCAGCGCCTGCGACAGAAATATACGCAGGTGCAGATAGTCGCTTTTGATCGGCAGCACGATTTCATAGCGCGCCAGCTTGTCGGCTCCGTTGCGCAGCAGATGGTATTCGCCCTGCGCAAACGTCACGCCTTGTGCGACGGCGGCTTCATGCAGCTTGTCCAGCGCATCGGATTTGTCTTGTAGTTTGGGGAAGATGCCGTAAAACTCGGTCAATTGTCGGTCAGGTGACAGTTGATCCGGTTGCTGACTGAGCGGCACTTTTGCCGCAGCAGCGCTTTTTAACGAGGCCATCTCATGGCCGGTCGGCACGATAGCGCCCAGATAAAATATCGCGCAGAACGCCAGCAACCCCAGGCCCACCACGCCGGGCAGGCCGATCTGCTCCAGCGTTCGGCGGGAATACCAAGCAAGCTTTTGAGGGAGGAGCGTCATGATTGGGTTATATTAAAAGTTTTTTCGGCAGTGAGTATAAATTTATTGGGAGTTAAATGAATTCAACACGTTGATCTATAACAATATTCTATTAGTTTCATAAATGCGATATTGCAAGACCTGCCCCCGAGACCTGGGAATTAACATTCACGGAGTGAGGCGGGTGTTATTCACTCTATTATCTGGGACAGCAGTGAACCCGGCCCCATTGATCCCATCAAAATGGCAAAAAACGTATTATTGCTTCACCTCTACTTTTACTCTTAAAGAACAATAGGTTAGTACTCTTCACACTATAAATTTTATGGACAACCAGTGCTCCTGTATTATCTTTGGAAAACCTGAATGTGGATTTCATGTCATAGGTCGAGCCATCGCCATGTCCTCTTTCGCTGTATTCATAGACAAGAACTCCTGCAACACAGCCAATGTTGATTGAAAAATCCGGGACTGGTTCAACGTCCTTTCCGTATACTTTAATCCGTAACGTACTATTCTCAACATTGTGAATAAGCTCGGTTTCCATTGGCTCACCTTTTATAAGAGGTTTTCCAAACATTACCCCAATTAATGAAACGCCATCAATCTCGCCACTTGTCTCGCCTACATATCGATATGTCCCACTGATTGAATGGCATAATTGCTCACTAACTTTTCTTGAATCCAAGTTCTGTGCGTTCACAGTCGCTGAATTCGCACAATTTGTGCCGACAAGCGTTAAACACCAAAACACAATTTGCAACCATGTGTCATTACGATTCACAGGCAAACTCATAGCGCTTCCTATCGCCTTCTAGCTGTTGAAATAACGTCCCGCCCATATGGTGTGGTTGTCACAAGTGCTGCCGTAGCAAGTGGAGCTGCCATGGGTATTAGCGCATAGTTCATCACTGTATCCATGCCCCCGCTCGCAGCGGAATTACCGAGGGCAGTATACGCACCGGTAGCATTTCTTAGCCAGTCATGAGGCCCGGAAAATGATTCACCTAAACTATCTCCAAGACTACCCTTGGAGTAATAGTATATATGCGCAAGATTAGGAGCATCATCAGCAGTTAACTTGCTGTATTTTCCTTGACAACCTCCCGCATCTGATGTGCAGGCTAACTTATCAAACATGTTTGTTATCTTGTTCCAAACATACGTAGCTCTTGCTCCAGCCAGTTTAAAGCCATCCCCAAAAAAGCCAGCACTTTCTCCATTTGCATTTTCTGGATTTAACATTGACTGCGCCTTCATTTCATTACGCATCGAAAAATTCAAATAGGTAAACCCTGACATTGCAAATGCAGCTTTAAAACCATCAGAAAACCTTCCGCCAGCCAAGGAAGATTTGACACCTCCTGCAACACTTTCGGCAAATACTCGCTGTGGATTCCATTCATTCCCAAAGTTCGCTTGCATACCCCCCGCAAGCGCTCCGCTGAATGCGCCAGACGATGCAGATTTCCACGACGCATCAAAATTGCCACCGGATGCCACAAAAGTCCCAACAAAACTACCTGCTGCACCACCGACCATGCCGCCAACAATTCCGCCTGTCATTCCCCCTCCAGCCCAGGCAGATACAGCCGTCCCCACGGAATTACCAACTCCGGCAGTTAACCCGCCAATGATCGCCCCCTTGGCCATGGCACCGATATCCCAGTTTGATTGAGCTCCTGAGACAAGCGCACCAATCAGCGCACCAATGCACCACGGACACTGCCCGCTCGCATCGGTAAGGGATAGCGGGTTGTTGCCCACATAGGCGTAGCGGTTGTAGTACTGCAAATCCGCCGCGTCCGGGATCAAGAAATCCGCACTGACGAACCTTCCCATAACCGGGTCATACAACCGCCCATTCATATGGATCAGTCCCACATCGTCAACATGCTCGTGGCCGGTGTAACCGTGGTACATATCCGGGTTGTTGAGCAATCCGTTCGGGTCGGCTGTGCCGTTCGGGTATCTTCTCTTGCCCCACACGTCATACGACAAGCGTTGCGTAACGGCGCCGGTGCCGTCGGTGATGGCCACGATGCTGCCCAGATGATCCTTGCTGTAGTACTCGATTGAGGTGGTAGCAAGGGTGATGCCGTCGGTTGCGGTGACGGTGATGAACTTGCCGAACATCATCCCGCCTGCATACAGGTAATGTTCGTATTCGACCGCACCGGTCAGTACGCCGTTGGCGGCGATGTATTTTTTCTCGAAATGCAGCCCGGTGTCATAGCGCGGACTCAAGGTAATGACGATAGACTGATCGGCCTGCAATTCCTTGATGCGCTCGTGCTCCGGGTTGTACCAGAACGCGGCGGTCTTGGTGCCATTTGGGGTCTGATTCACCACCTGAGTCGGAATATTAAAACTGCTCCAGGTGATGCTGCGCCCGGCGCCTGTCAGCAGATTACCGTTGGCATCATAGCTAAAGGTCGGATTTGTGACGCCGTTGACCGTGCCGGTGATCTGACTGACGGCATGCGGGCGGACGCTGTTCAGCCCGCTG
>JAURZN010000058.1 GCA_030653355.1 Gallionella sp.
TTGCGCGAAAGCCTGACCCTGCTCGACGAGCAGGTGCGAAGTTGCAAGCGCATTCTTGACAAAATTATGCTGACCGCCCAGGGCAGCGGCGCAACCACATTACAAACAGCCGATGATTTAATGGCGGAAGTACTAGATGAATGGCAGCTACTCAGACCCGCCGCAAATTATCAGTACAACAGCAGCCCTCAGCCTGCTCCACGCATCAGCGTGGATGTCACCTTGCGTGCCGCGCTGATGAACCTGCTCAACAATGCAGCCGATGCCAGTCCGCAAGCGATTGAAATCAACGCGCTATGGGATAGCGCTAATTTCATACTGAAAATTCACGATAACGGCGCGGGTCTGAGCAATGAAGTCGCGCTCAAGGCCGGCTCGGCCTTCTTCACCACCAAGCCAGAGGGACGCGGCCTGGGACTGTTCCTCGCCAATGCGACACTGGAACGCATGGGCGGGACAGTACGCCTGTTTAACCGTGAGCACGGCGGAGCAACCACCGAACTGATCCTGCCTGTCACCGGAGCTGCGCCATGAATCAGGCCTGCGAAGAAGCCGCTTCACTGCTGCTGGCCGATGACGACGCCACTTTCTGCAAAGTATTGAGCGCTGCATTGGTGAAGCGCGGATTTTGCGTCAACGTCGCCCACAGCGTGGAGCAGGCCCTGCCTATGGCGGAGACAAATCCACCGGAATTCGCGGTCGTGGATTTAAAAATGGGAGGCGCGCCGGGGTTGGTGCTGGTTAAACGACTGCACGAACTCGATCCGAACACACGGATTGTCGTATTGACCGGCTACGCCAGCATCAGCACCGCCGTTGAAGCCATCAAGCTGGGCGCGACGCAATACCTTGCCAAGCCTGCCAACGCCGATGAAATCGTCGCGGCCTTCAGTCATACTCCGGACGACAGCACGCCGCTCAATGCGCAACCTACCAAAATAGGGCACCTGGAATGGGAACACATCCAGCGCGTACTGCTTGAGCATGACAACAACATCTCGGCCACGGCCCGCGCGCTCAACATGCACCGCCGCACCCTGCAACGCAAATTGAACAAGCCCCCTCTCGGCAATTGAGGTCGTTTTCATTCCCGCAAAATTGTACCGGATCGTTCTCAGCGCACCCTCCCCGCCCCCCGACCGACACACGCCTGTGACTAATCCTCTCGCACAATCGTTGAATCTCTCGTATATTCCAACCTCACCGCTTACGCTACCCGCACCCCAAGAGATACCAATATGACCGCAGAACAAACCCGCAACAGGCTTACGCTTGCCCTTTCCAACATCGATTCCCTGCCTGCCATGCCTGTCATCGCCCAAAAACTGCTGGCGCTGCCCCTGGACACGGACGAGGGCGAGGCGCAATTACTGAAGCTGATTGAACAAGACCCGCAAATTTCTGCCAAGCTGATCAGTCTGGCCAATTCACCCGCGATGGGTGTGTCACGCAGAGTCGGCAGCGTATCGGATGCCGCGATATTGCTCGGCCTGACGCGCGTCAAGGCTGTATCGCTCGGCATTGCCGCGATGTCAAATTTTGCCAGACTGCCTGGCTCACAAAATTTCGCACCGCAGGATTTATGGTTACACAGTCTGGCCATTGCCGTCTCCATGAACACGCTTGCACGTCATATGCCTGCACGCCTCCGGCCTCAACAGGATCATATTTTCCTGGCCGGATTACTGCACGACATCGGTTATATGGCCATTCACCATGTGGACAGTATTGCAAGCAACGAGCTGCACCATCAATTCCGTCTGCAACCCAAACGTCCTGTACTGGAAATCGAAATGCAGATTTTGGGCGTCTCTCACTGCTATATCGGCGCACAACTGGCACGGCAATGGAATTTACCGGAAGAAATCATCACCGTACTGGGCTACCATCACGCACCCTACGTTGACGAGGTATCCGCCGACAATCCTCTGGTGCGCATGGTCAATGTGGCCGAAAAATTATTGCCCAGTTTTGGCATCAGTGAATACTGTGGCACGGATATAGCTGATCAAGAATGGCAGGAATTGGGCATAGACCCTGATGATGCGGAAGAGCTGCGCAACAGCGTCAACGAACTGGCACTGCAAGTGGTGCAGATAGCCGATATATTTTAATGGGACTGAGGAATGAGAACTGAGAACTGAGAACTGAGAACTGAGAACTGAGAACTGAGAACTGAGAACTGAGGACTGATGACTGAGGACTGAGGACTGAGGACTGAGGACTGAGGACTGAGGACTGAGGACTGAGGACTGAGGACTGAGGACTGAGTAGTAATAATACTGCGGTTTGTCCTCAATCCTCGCGCCTGTTTCTCTCACTCCAGCAACAGTCTGTTAATTTGGCTCAATGACTGGAGAATGTTGTGCAGGGCATGGCTATATTCATTTTCAAACAGGGCTGTTGCACCCGTATGATCGCCCGCCTTCAGTTTATCGACCACCACCAGCGCCAGACGATGAAACTGTTCATGCGCCACGCGTAACTGCCGGTATGCGTCCTTTTCGTGAAAAGCAGCGAGCGCCGTACCGTTGATCAGGCGACCCAACTGGCAAATGCCGTCCTGCCCGAGCAGAGCCGCCCCCAGCGGTTCGTGGCTGACGCCCCGCACATGATTTCCCAGACGGTTTTTCCACACCACATGCGCTTCTGCTGCGGCGATGATATTCAAACGATCGCGTAAACCCCGCTTGGCATAGCCGTCAAAATCAGCCACCTCGTATTTTCTGGTGACATCCTGCGCAATGGACACTGTTTGCATCATGTTTCTCCTGTGGTGCTATTTTCGATCATGCTTTATATCAGCCTCAGACAAAAGAACAATATGCCCAAAGGCCTATATGCTGGCCGGCGGCGGCACGAAACCGGCATCTCAACCCCTTTCCGACACGTTACGACTATCGCCGACGGCAGCTCAAAGACTATAATCGACAATCGCTAAAACTCACCTCATTATGAAAGCTATCCTGTCACTCATCAGCCTGTTGCTATCCGCAACGAGTTACGCACTGCCCGCACCACTACCGGAAGCGCCCGTTCTGGCGGCAAAATCCTACGTTTTATACGACTACTCCAGCAATCAGATATTGCTCAACCAAAATGGCAACACACGTCTGGAACCCGCTTCGCTGACCAAACTGATGACAGCCTACCTTGCGTTTGCTGCAATCAAACAGGGGACGCTCGCGCTGGATCAAAGCCTCACTGCGCCGACTGAGGCCACCACCAATAACAGCGGCGAATCACGCATGCTGCTTAAAACCGGACAAACAGTGACCGTCGATGAACTGCTGCATGGTCTGATCGTGCAATCCGGCAATGATGCTGCGATCACACTCGCTACCAGCATTTCCGGCAATGAGGCCAATTTCGTCGCGTTGATGAATAAAGAGGCCCAGCGCATCGGCATGAAAAACACCCACTTCACCAATCCCGTCGGCATGCCGGACGCACAGCATTACAGCAGCGCTTACGATATGGCGATGCTGTCAGCCGCCTTGTTGCGCGACTTCCCTGAACACTACCCCATATTCAGCCTGCGCGATTACACCTTCAACAATGTCACGCAAGCCAACCGCAACCGTCTGCTCTGGCTGGACCCTTATGCCGACGGCTTCAAGACCGGACACACCGAAAGCGCCGGATACTGTCTGGTTGGCTCTGCCAAGCGCGACAAACGTCGCCTGATCTCGGTATTATTCGGTGCAGATTCCGATAGCCAGCGCGCCTCCGAGAGTCAAAAACTACTAAATTTCGGCTTCCAGAATTTTGATGCGGTACGACTCTATCAAAACAGCCAGCCCGTCACCCAAGTGCGTGTCTGGAAAGGCACGGATCGTCAAGTTGCACTGGGTTTCAGGCATGACCTGTTTTTGACCATACCTAAAGGCCAGTTTGCACAACTCAAGGCCAGCATAGAAACCCGTCAGCCCCTCCTCGCGCCGATCACTTCCGGCCAGCAACTGGGCGTACTCAAACTCACCCTGGCAGGCAAGCCCTATGCGGAATTCCCGTTAATCGCACTGGATAGCGTGACACTGGCCAACGTATTTTCACGCGGCTGGGATAGCATACGACTGCTGATACAGAAATACAGTCCCTGGTAAACGCGATGACCATCTATCTGAACGGACTATACCTGCCGGTCGAGGAAGCCAGGATTTCCGTGCTGGATCGCGGCTTCATCTTCGGTGACGGCGTATATGAAGTCATTCCGGTGTATTCGCGCCGTGCATTTCGCCTGAGCGCTCATTTGCAGCGCCTGCAACGCAGCCTGGATGGAATCCGACTCGCCAATCCGCATAGCCTCGCCCAATGGACGAGCATTTTCGATGAACTCATCGCACAGTCTGAGTCGGACGATTCATACCTGTATCTGCACATTACGCGCGGCGCCGCGCCGCGCGATCAGGCTTTCCCGAATCCGCCCGTCGCGCCCACCGTATTCGTGATGTGCAACCCCTTATCCCGTCCATCGGCCGCATTACTGGCCAGCGGCGTATGCGCAGTCACGGCACAGGATAACCGCTGGCTGCGTTGCGACATCAAAGCCATCTCGCTGCTGCCCAATGTGCTGCTGCGTCAGCTGGCAGTAGATGCAGGCTGCGCGGAAACCGTCCTGATCCGCGACGATTCCTTCCTCACTGAAGGCTCGGCCAGCAATATATTTGTGGTAAAAAACGGCACTCTGCTGGCGCCGCCGAAAGACAATCTGATGTTGCCCGGTATCACCTATGACGTGATACTGGAAATCGCCGCAGCCAATTCGATTCCGCATGAAGTGCGCAAGATCAGCAAAACCGAAGTGTTCGACGCCGATGAGTTACTGCTCACCTCATCGCCCAAGGAAGTGCTGGCGATCACCCGACTGGACGGCCAACCGGTCGGCAACGCCGAGCCTGGCCCCATGTTCAAACGACTCTACACCCTGTATCAAGAATTTAAACGTGACGTGATGCGCGCCCCATGAAAAAACCACCCGAAAAATTCAGCCCGGAAATGCCCGTGATTCCGCACGACCAGAGCCTGATCGAGTATCCCTGCGACTTCCCGCTCAAGATATTCGGCCTGCAACATCCCGACCTGGCACAGTCCGTACTGGACGTAGTGATGAGACACGCCCCGGATTTTGACGCTGCCAGCATGGAAATGCGCGCCAGCAAAACCGCGAAATACATCAGCCTGACCTGCACCATACGCGCCACCTCGCGTACGCAGCTCGATGCGGTGTATCAGGCCTTATGCGATCACCCGCTGGTAAAGATGGTGTTATGACAACAAGCGGGGAATGGATAGCCGGGCATATACCAACACTGACACCGCCGGTGATTCATACACTGGGGCTGGTCGAATACCAGTCCACCTGGGATGCGATGAAGAAATTCACCGCCGAACGCACCCCCGATACGCGCGATGAAATCTGGCTGGTACAGCATCCGCCTACCTATACGCAGGGACTGGCCGGCCTGCCCGAACATCTGCTTAATCCGACCGAGATACCGGTCATCAAAATCGATCGCGGCGGGCAGATCACCTATCACGGCCCCGGCCAGATCGTCGCCTATCTGCTGCTCGATCTGCGCCGCTGGAAGCTCAACGTGCGCGAACTGGTCAACCTGATGGAACAGGCGGTAGTGGATGTGCTGGGCGAATACGGCGTGGCGGCTCAGGGTCGCGTGGATGCGCCCGGCGTGTATGTGGACGACGCGAAAATCGCCTCGCTGGGCCTGAAAATCAGGCACGGCTGCTGTTATCACGGACTCGCACTCAACGTGGACATGAATCTGACGCCGTTCAGCCACATCAACCCCTGCGGCTACCAGGGCCTGCGCGTCACCCAGTGCGTAGAACTCGGCATCACCGCGGGCATCAGCGAACTACAGGCGCAACTGGCGCAGAATCTGATACACGGATTACAGCAACACTACGATAGAAAGCAGACGCATGAGCAACAATGAACACAAACAAACCGGCGCGGCCAAGACGGCGCGCAATCCGATCAAGATCGTGCCGCTGCAGCAGCGTCTGCGCAAACCGGAATGGATACGCGTCAAGTCCGGCAGCGGCACAGGCTACAACGATGTCAAAAAATTACTGCGCGAACACAGTCTGGTCACGGTGTGCGAGGAGGCATCCTGCCCGAACATCGGCGAATGCTTCAGCAAAGGCACGGCCACCTTCATGATACTGGGCGATGTATGCACGCGGCGCTGCCCGTTCTGCGATGTGGCACACGGCAAACCGCTGCCGCCGGATGCAGAAGAACCCGCCAATCTGGCGCGCTCCATCGGCCTGCTCAAGCTCAAATATGTGGTCATCACCAGCGTGGATAGAGACGACCTGCGCGACGGGGGAGCTGCGCACTTTTCCGCTTGCCTCGCCGCGATCCGCGCCAGCTCTCCGGCAACACTGCTGGAAATTCTGGTCCCGGACTTCCGCGGCCGTCTGGATGAGGCGCTGGATGCGCTCGCAATCAGCCTGCCCGATGTGCTCAACCATAATCTGGAAACCGTGCCGCGCCTCTACAAACTGGCGCGTCCCGGCGCGGACTACGCGCACTCGCTGAAGCTGCTCAAGGATTTCAAGGCGCGCTTCCCCGCCATACCGACCAAATCCGGCCTGATGCTGGGTCTGGGCGAAACCGACGAAGAAGTGCTGGAAGTGATGCGCGACCTGCGCGCGCACGATGTAAACATGCTGACCATAGGCCAGTATTTGCAGCCCTCGGATGGACATCTGCCGGTACTGCGCTACGTCCCGCCTGCAACCTTTGCGATGTTTGAGCGCGAAGCTCAGGCCATGGGTTTCAGCCATGCTGCCTGCGGCCCTATGGTCAGGTCTAGCTATTACGCTGACGAACAGGCGCATCAAGCCGGAATCAGTGCGGTCTGACATCATGCCAAATGACGGAAATCTGATGGATGACCTCGCTACGGATGCTTTTCATGCTCGCCTGAAAGGAACCTTCTACGGCATCCTGCAATGGCAACAGCTGGATGTGCTGTGGGAACGCGTCAAAGGAAATCCGTGGTTCTTCTATCAGGTGGGCGAAACCCTGCCCGTCACACCGCTGAGCGGCGATGAACTCACCGTCCGCATTGAGGCACTGAACACGCTGTTACGGCATGAGCATGACTACCACTACTGCGGCATCGTCTATGTTGACAACGTCGAGCGCCCCACGCTGATTAAAGTCTATGACCCGGGCACGCTGGGTTCTTCATGCAGCCACAACGCCACCCCCACGCCGCCGCGCTGGATACTCAGTATCGCGCAACCGGCACCCATCGAGATTCACGCGCCTGTGCCCAACAACCGCAGGCGCTGGTGGCAACTTTTTTCAGACTAACGCTTGTCGCGTGTCATTCACGGAACCCTGCACGGAATGAATGGTCTATGCTTGCGTCTATGTGGCGCACAGCTTTATTAATAAATGGTTAGGTGTACAATTCACGCATTATTTTTTTCCAAGGAGACTGTTATGAAACTTCGTTATGTCATCGCATTAACCGCTGCCCTGTCTGTTTCTGCTAGCGCATTCGCTTCAGATGAGGGTGAAGCGCTGTTCAAGAAAAGTAATTGCGGCGCCTGCCACGCTGTAGCCAGCAAATCCGTCGGTCCATCCATGAAAGATGTTGCCGCCAAGTACAAGGACGACAAGGACGCTCAGGCCAAAATGGAAACCAAGGTGCGCAATGGTGGTAAGGGCTCTTTCGGTGGCATGCCTATGCCTCCTACACCACAGTCAGTCAGCGATGAGAGCATCAAGACACTGGTAAAATGGGCGCTGAGCCATAAGTAAAACGGTTCCAGCTCCACAACAAGCCGACGCAAGTCGGCTTTTTTGTTGTCTGCGGCAAACCGTTTGATGATGGCCGAACTGTTATAATCTGTGCCAATTTTTTTTGCACGCATCCATGAATATCCTTTACGAAGAAGACGGCAGTTTTAAGGTCGGCAGCATCATGACCGACAATACCACCTCATTACAGATCGAGAGCCTGTCCGGCAAACGCAGCAAGATCAAGGCAGCCAACGTGATGCTGCACTTCACCCAGCCGGATATGGCCGACTTTATTCCTCAGGCCGAGACGCTGGCAGCCGACATCGATGTGGAATTCCTGTGGGAATGTTGCCCGCCGGAAGAATTTGGCTTCGAGCAAATCGCCACGGAATATTACGGACACAAGCCGAGTTCGCTGGAAGCTGCGGCCGCACTGATACGCCTGCATGGCGCGCCGGTCTATTTCCACAAGAAAGGTCGTGGCCGCTATCGCGCCGCGCCGCCGGAAATACTGAAAGCTGCGCTCGCGGGCGCCGAAAAGAAGCGCCTGGCGCTAGCACTGCAAACCCGTTACACAGAACAACTCGTCAACTTCGAATTGCCTGCCGAGTTCGCCGACCACATCAAACCACTGCTCTACAATCCGGATCGCAACACGCTGGAAGTCAAGGCGCTGGAAGCCGCCTGCGCCGCCACGCATATTTCTGCCGCGCATCTGTTGCATCGCTGCGGCGCGCTGCCTTCCACGCAGGATTATCATCTGCAAAAATTTCTGTTTGAGAATTTCCCCAAAGGCACCGGTTTTCCTGCTATCGAACTGAGCAACTGGGATGAATTGCCGATGGGCGCGTCCAATGCCTTCAGCATAGACGATGCCACCACCACGGAAATCGATGATGCCTTCTCGGTGGACAAACAGGCTAACGGCAACTGGCGCATCGGCGTGCATATCGCCGCCCCCGCCCTGGGCATGCCGCGCGACTCGGAGGGCGACAAACTCGCTGCCTCACGACTTTCCACGGTGTACATGCCGGGCGGAAAAATCACCATGCTGCCGGACAGCGTCGTTGAGGTCTTCACGCTGACAGCCGATCGCGTCTGCCCCGCGCTATCGATGTACATCGAAGTCGATGCAGACACGCTGGAGATACTCAACTACGAGAGCCGCGTCGAACGTGTGCACATTGCGGCGAATCTGCGTCACGACACGCTGGAACCGCTGTTCAACGAAGCAACGCTGGCCGAGGAAAAGCTCGATTACCCTTATGCTAATGAGTTGACACTGCTATGGCATCTGGTTCAAAAAATGGAAGCCGGACGCGGCAAGTCCGACAACAACATGCAGCTGGACTACAACTTTCATATCGAGGACGATAAAGTCAGCATCACCACCCGCCGTCGCGGTTCGCCGATAGACAAGGTGGTTTCCGAGCTGATGATTCTGGTGAATTGCGAATGGGGCAAACATCTGGCCGAGCATGGCTTCCCGGGCATCTACCGCACCCAGCAGGGTGGCAAGGTCAGGATGAGCACGGTTGCCGCCCCTCATCAGGGCCTGGGCGTGGCGCAATATATGTGGTCCAGTTCGCCTTTGCGCCGCTATGTGGACATGGTAAACCAGCGCCAGATCATCGCCATGTTGCGCGACGAAGCCGCGCCGTACCCCAAGAACGACACCGCGCTGTATGCCACGATGCGCGACTTCGATACCATGTACAGCATCTACAACGACTTCCAGCGCAACATGGAACGCTACTGGTGCTTGCGCTGGCTGCAACAGGAAAACATCGACGAGTTTGAAGCGACCGTGATACGCGAAAATCTGGTCAGAATGAGCGGCATTCCGCTGGTATTCCGCGCCCCTTCCCTGCCCGATAAGCTGCCTGCCCATACCCGCGTGCAACTCGCCGTGACGGGGGTAGATCTGATCGATCTGTCGTTGCAGACACGTTATGTCGCCACGCTCGCCACCGGCGATGGCATCGAAACCGAAGAAGATGCTGCTGAACTGGAACAAACATCCGCCGAAGCGAGCGTAACCGTCGAAACGCCGCTGGCGCCCGCCGGGGAAACCGCTTGCTAGACACGCTGAAATCGGGCATTTCGCTGGCGATGGTTTTTTCCGTCGCACTGCACGCGTTCGCCCTGTTCGGCATCACACTGGTATTGCCCGAACCGCGCAATGCGGCGGACATCATGCAGCCGCTGCATGTGGTGCTGGTCAACAGCAAGTCGAGATCCCGTCCTCTTCAGGCCGACGCATTGGCCCAGGCTAATCTGGACGGCGGCGGAAACACCGAGCAAGACCGTCAGGCCAAGACCATGCTGCCGAACACCCCCGATGAACAGCAAATTTCGCCCGAGCAAATTGCGAGGAAAGTGGCACATCTGGAAAAAGAAACCCGGCGCGTGCTGACCGCGCCTAATAGCGATTACCAGCTGAATCAGCCGCAACCCAAGAAGCAGCAATACAACGACACCGCCGACGATCTGGTGCAACGCAGCCTGGAAATCGCCCGACTGGAAGCGCAAATCAATAAGAACAATGATTTTTATCAAAAACTTCCACGACGGAAATTTATCGGTGCACGCACCCAGGAATACCGTTTCGCGCAATACATCGAGGACTGGCGCGTCAAGGTGGAACGCATCGGCAACCTGAACTACCCGGAGCAGGCACGGCGCGAACAACTCTACGGAAAATTGCAGCTCAGCGTCTCCATCAGGGCGGACGGCAGCATCGAGAACATCGAAGTCAGCCGTTCTTCCGGGCATCGCATTCTGGATGCGGCGGCGATGCGCATCGTCAAACTCGCTGGGCCTTTTTCCCCGCTCCCCCCCAGCATCACCAAGGACATAGACATCCTGACCATCACCCGCACCTGGTCATTCACGCCATCCGATAAACTGGAAAGCGAATAAGTGCTTGTCCGGTATCGTTTTGTTGGTTAAAGTGCGCGCCATGCGTCATTCACTATTTGCCAGATTCCTGCTGATTTTTGCCCTGCTGTTCGCGCAGCTGGGCGGTCTGACGCATGGCATATCGCATACGCTGGCTGACCAGTCACAGGACCAATCTCTGCCGCATGACAAGCACTGCGACCTGTGCGCAGCATACGCGCAACTAGGCAGCGCAATCGGTAGCAACACCCTCCATTTCTCGCCGGTCGACAGTCAGGAAACACGGCTACACCCGCTTTTTACTGCCAGCACTTCCGTCTCCTTCAGCGCCTTCTCGGCGCGCGCCCCGCCCTACTCCGCATAAATTATCTCTTTCCAACACGCTACGAGCTACCGGCTACGAGCTGAGATTTTCTATTGCGGAGAAAAAAATGTTCAAGAAAACCTATTTGAGCGCTGCACTGACCGTGCTGTTAAGCCATTCGTTCGCCGCATCCGCCGCGAACGACCCTGATCTGCAAGCCATTCGCGAGCAAATTCAGCAATTAAAACAAAGTTATGAGCAACGCATCACTCAGCTCGAACAGCGTTTAGCACAGGCCGAGGCCGACAGCCGTGTGCCGGTTCAGGCACAGCCCGCCGCGCAAGCCGCGAGCGAAAGTGCATTTAACCCGGCCATCTTACTGGTACTGGGCGGCACATACGGGCAACTCCAACAGAACCCCGATGTCCCAGCCACCGGCTTCGCCATGAGCGCCCATCCTGGCCACAGCCAAGGATTCAATCTCGGCGAATCCGAATTGAGCATTGCTGCCAATATCGACCCCGACTATCGCGGTGTCGCCACCCTGGCACTCGCATCGACAGGCGGCGTGTCGGTGGAAAACGCTTTCGTGCAAACTTCCGCAAATGGCCTCAAACTCAAATTTGGTCGCTATTTCTCCGGCTTGGGCTACCTCAACGAGCAGCATGCCCATATCTGGGATTTTGTCGATCAACCGCTGGTATATGCCTCGTTGTGGAACAATCAACTGGGCGAAGACGGCGTACAAATCAAATGGCTGGCACCCACCGATACCTTCATCGAAGTGGGCGCTGAGCTAGGACGCGGGCGCGGCTTTCCCGGTACGGATCGCGTGAAGAATGGCATCGGCTCCGGCGTACTGTTCGCCCATATCGGGGATGACCTCGGCGTCGAACACAGCTGGCGCGCGGGCGTATCGCTGCACCAGACCCGGCGCGTAGATGCAATCAGCACGGCTATAGCGGATTTGCCCGGCACACTAGGCGGCGTGAGCAACAGCTTCAGTGGCGACAGCCGCACAGCCGGCATGGATTTTGTCTGGAAATACTCGCCCGACGGCAACAGCCGCAATAGTTATGTCAAAGTGCAGGGCGAATATTTCCGCCGCCGCGAAAGCGGCCTGCTGACTTACGACACCGCCGTTGCCAGCATCACCGACAGCTACAGCGTGACGCAAAGCGGCTGGTATCTGCAAGGCGTGTATCAGTTCATGCCGCATTGGCGCAGTGGTTTACGCTATGACAGGCTGGATCCGGGTATCGCCAGCGTTGGCGCATTGAATGCGGGCAATATCATCAGCAACTACGGCTTTCAGCCCACACGCACCAGCCTGATGCTGGACTACAGCCCCAGCGAGTTTTCGCGCCTGCGTCTGCAAATGGCGCGAGACCACTCGCGACAGGGCCTGCCTGACCATCAGTTCTTCGTGCAATACATCATGAGTCTGGGCGCGCACGGCGCACACTCGTATTAAGGAAAATATCATGAATAAATTTCTGTTCCTGACACTCTTGTTTTTCAGCACCGCCAGCCACGCCGCCCTCAACGTGTTCGCCTGCGAACCGGAGTGGGCGGCGCTTACCCGGCTGCTCGCGGGCGATAAAGCCAGCCTGTACACCGCCACTAGCGCGCTGCAAGACCCGCACCGCGTGGAAGCCCGCCCCAGCCTGATCGCCCGCGCCCGCCGCGCCGACCTGCTGATCTGTACCGGCGCCGGACTGGAAACCGCCTGGCTGCCGGTAATCGTGCGCGAATCCGGCAACGCCGCGATACGCCCGGGTAGCAACGGTTATTTTGAAGCCGCCCGCTACGTGCAGATGCTGGAAATTCCCACACGCCTGGATCGCAGCGACGGTGATGTGCATGCCGCAGGCAATCCGCATATCCAGACCGATGCACGCAATTTTTTACCCGTAGCCGATGCGCTAAGCCAACGCCTGATCTTGCTCGACCCGGCCAACACCGGCTATTACCGGCAACAACTTGCGACCTTCAACCAGCAATGGCGTGACGCGATTGCCAAGTGGGAAAAACAGGCTGCGCCGCTCAAGGGTATCTCCATCGTCGCGCAGCACCGTGGCTTCCCCTATTTGAACAACTGGCTGGGGCTGAAACAAGTCGCAGAACTCGAAGCCAGGCCCGGCATGGAACCCAGTGCCGCACATCTGAGCCGTGTGCTGAACGAACTGCAACAGGCCAAAATGGTGCTGCGCGCCGCCTATCAGGATGAACGTCCTTCGGCATGGATAGCGGAACGCGCGCGCATCAATGCCGTGGTATTGCCCTACACGGTGGGTGGCACATCTCAGACAATTGATTTGTTTGGATTATTTGACGATACCATCGCGCGTCTGCTGACGGGAATAAAATGAACCCGATCGAACTCGACATCTTGATTCCGGCCTTCCTGGCCGGGCTGCTGGTGCTGACCACCCATATTCCGCTGGGCATGAAAGTCATGGAACGCGGCGTGATTTTTGCCGATCTGGCCGTGGCGCAGATGGCAGGCCTGGGCATCGTACTGACCGGACTGCTGGAACTGACCGATCAGCCACTGCTGGTGCAAGGCATCGCCGTACTGAGCGCCTTGTGCGGTGCGGCCCTGCTGACCTGGATAGAACGACATCTGCCCGAGGTCAAGGAAGCCTGCATCGGGTTGACCTTCGTACTTGCCGCCAGCGGCAGCATCCTGCTGATGAGCCGCGACATACATGCCGGAGAACACCTCAAGGACCTGCTGGCCGGCCAGATACTCTGGGTCAATCCGACCCAACTCATCGCCACCGCGCTGCTGAGCGCCGCGCTGCTGCTCGTCTGGCGCTGGAAACAGCTCAGCCACTCCGGCTTCTACGCCCTGTTCGCACTGGCGGTCACCGCCTCGGTGCAACTGGTCGGCGTGTATCTGGTGTTCGCCAGCCTGATCGTTCCGGCACTCGCCACTTATCGCATCACACAGAAACGCACGGCGTATGCGTACACCATCGGCATTGCCGGATATGCGGCAGGCCTGCTGCTCTCCGCCCGGTTCGACCTGCCAAGCGGTGCTGCAATTGTCTGGGCGATGGCCTTGGTCGGGGGGATCACCGCGCTGCTGTTAAACGCACGTCGCTAAATCTGTTCACCTACGCTCGCAGATGCGTTTAACCAGCTCAGCAACTCAGCTACCGGATGCACCCATTTCGCGAGCCGCTGCCGCACAGTTCCCAGTCGTTCTTCGCTAATCGCGCCGATGTAGCCAAGCAATAGCGAACCATCCAGCACAGCCAGCCGCGATAGCCGTAACACACTCGGCACTTTCAGACCAGAGTTGACGAAATCGATATCGGTTGGGGAAATAATTTCATCGAGATCAGTTTCGGCCTGATGCTCTTGTGAAGACACCATGCACACCAGCCAATCATCAAAACGTGAAGCTTGCCGCAACATGAGTACGGGGCGCAGTTTGGTTGCAGAAAGATCGGTATAGGGAAAAGGCGTAAGAACGATTTGCCCCGCCCGTTTCATTTCCACTGTTCCCGCAAGTCGGCTCGCGTGTAGGTGACAGACTCATCTTCCATACCACGCAGTGCCTGACGCATGGATAATTCAGAAAACTCGGCATCCGTCCATTCAAGGTGAGGTGGCGATTTGTTGGTTGACGCACCGCAACGTGCAGCAAGAAATTCGACAAAATCAAAAACCTCTACCTGCTTATCGCGCGGCAGTGATTCCAACCTGTTGATTAATTCTGCGTAGCCCATTACACACCTCGCTTGGGTTTATAAAATTTTGATGCGGAAAGTATAACGCGAATAGCAAGAAATCGTTAATTACGTCGAAGTTGCACAGGGTGCAACGCAGCTCATCACCAAACGAATTTCAGTTAAGGGACAGATGCGACGGGTGTTAGCTAGGCTACAATGCGCGCCTTAGGCTTTGCGAGTTATTTTCCACTGGGAGAGATAGCTGCCCAAACCGCTTGCCACTTACGACTCACCATGCACCATAAAAACATGACTGACAAATACGCCGTCATCGGCAACCCCGTTTCGCACAGCAAGTCGCCCCTTATTCACGCTCTGTTTGCACAACAGACCGGACAGGATATTTCCTACGAAGCCATCGAAGCGCCGCTGGACGGCTTCGCCGCCACCATAGACCGGCTGCGCAAAGAAGGTTACAAGGGTTGCAACGTCACCGTGCCGTTCAAGTTTGAGGCATTTAACTGCGCTGCTGAATTGAGCGAACGGGCGCAGACGGCACAGGCGGTAAACACCCTGAGTTGCGAAGGTGAAAGACTCATCGGCGACAACACAGATGGCGCAGGACTGGTACGCGACATCGAACAGAATCGTGGCGTGACGCTGCAAGGCAGGCGGGTACTGCTGATGGGCGCGGGCGGAGCATCTTACGGCGTAGTGTTACCGCTGCTCACCGCTGGCGCCACGATTACCATCGCCAACCGTACCGCCAGCAAGGCCGTCGAACTGGCTGCGAAATTTTCAGGTGTAACAGGCGGCAGTTATGAGGATTTGGCGGGTATGCAATTCGATGTCGTCATCAACGCCACTTCCGCCGGATTAGCCGACAGTGCCGTGCCATTGCCGGATGGGATTTTCGCCCCCGGTGCGCTGGCCTACGACATGATGTACGGCCGCGAGACGCCGTTCATGGCGTTCGCGCGTGCACAAGGCGCAATGGTCGCGGATGGTCTGGGCATGCTGGTCGAACAGGCCGCCGAGGCATTTTACATCTGGCGCGGCGTTCGGCCCGAGACTGCGCCCGTCATCGCGGCGCTGCGAGGATAAATATTGAAAACACTCTGGGGATGGTTGTGGCGCGGCATTGCCGCATTGTTTATCTTGCTGCTGATTTATCAACTGTGGATATTTGCCCATGTACTCTGGTGGATCAAATTCAATCCGTCCACCAGCGCCTTCATGCAAGACCGTCTGGAGCTGATGCAGGATAAGAATCCCGACGCCGAGCTCAAGCATAAGTGGGTGCCCTACGCGAAAATCTCCAACAATCTCAAGCGCGCCCTGATCGCCTCGGAGGACGCCAAATTTGTCGATCATGAAGGCTTCGACTGGGAAGGCATACAGAAAGCCTACGAGAAGAACCTGAAGAAGGGCAGGATCGTCGCGGGCGGCTCCACCATCAGTCAGCAACTCGCCAAGAATCTGTTCCTGTCCGGGCGGCGCTCGCCTTTCCGCAAACTGGAAGAGGCGGCGATCACCGTGATGATGGAGGCGGTGATGGACAAACGCCGCATCTTCGAGATTTACCTCAACGTGATCGAATGGGGCAATGGCGTATTCGGCGCGGAAGCCGCCGCACGCCATTACTACCGCAGCAGCGCGGCACATCTCTCGCCCGCTCAGGCCGCCAAACTCGCGGCGATGGTGCCCAATCCGCGCTATTACGACAAACACCGTCAGGCGCGCGGCCTGATGCGCAAGACCGGCATCATCATGGCGAGGATGAACAGCGCCGAAATTCCCTGAGCGTCCCACAGGTGTTTTCTTTACAATAGCGCGCTAACCCGAGAATGCGTGCCATGACTGATCACACCGCAGAAAACCACCACACCGACAATGTGCAGCAACACCTCAAACAGGTGGAGGTACTGCTGCACAAACACGCGCTGCTGGAAGAGATGGCGCGCAGGCAGGAGATGCCGCGCAAGGAGCGTCACGCGCTGGTTGACAGCCTGCTGCACAAGCAACACCTCGCCGAGTTACGCCGCAAACTGGACAGCCTGCATCCGGCGGATATCGCCTATATTCTGGAAGCTTTACCCATAGAACAGCGTCTGCTGGTATGGGATCTGGTCAAGGCGGAGCGCGACGGCGAGATTCTGATCGAGGTTTCCGATTCGGTGCGCGAATCGCTGATCGCAACCATGAACCGCGAAGAGTTACATGCGGCAGCCAAGCAGCTCGACACCGACGAAATTGCCGATCTGGCGCACGACCTGCCGCAAAACGTGATGCGCGATGTATTCAACTCGCTGCCCATAGAGGAACGCGAGCAGTTGCGTTCCGCGATGTCATATTCGGAAGATTCTGTGGGTGCGCTGATGGATTTCGGCATGATACAGGTGCGCGAAGATGTCACACTGGAAGTGGTATCGCGCTATTTGCGACGCTTCGACGAACTACCCGACCACACCGACCAGGTATTCGTGGTGGACAGGCATGATAAATTCAGAGGCGTGTTGCCTATCAACCTGATCGTGGTCAATGAACCGGAAATGAGTGTCGGCAGCCTGATGCTGACCGACATTGTCCAGTTGCACCCCGAAGAAAAGGCCGATCAGGCTGCACAGTCTTTCGAACGCTACGATCTGGTTTCAGCCCCCGTAGTGGATGAGAATGGCACGCTGGTAGGACGGGTGACGGTAAACGTGGTGCTGGACTATATCCGCGCAGAATCGGAAAACGACCTGTTGAACCAGGCCGGTCTGCGCGAAGAGGAAGACATTTTCGCGTCGGTATGGAAGAGCGCGCAGAATCGCTGGGCGTGGCTGGCGCTGAATCTTTGCACCGCATTTTTCGCCTCGCGGGTGATAGGCGGCTTCGAAGACACTATCGAGAAGCTCGTTGCGCTGGCGGCTCTGATGCCCATCGTGGCCGGGATTGCCGGCAATTCAGCCAACCAGACCACCGCCATCATTATCCGCTCCCTGGCACTGGGTCAGGTCAACCCCGGGAACGCGCGCCGACTGCTGTTCAAGGAGATGGCCATAGGCGGATTGAACGGACTGGTATGGGGAGGTGTGACCGGGCTGTTCGCCTACTTCCTGTATCACAGCGTGCAGCTGGGCATCGTGATGACGGGTGCGATGGTATTGAACCTGCTGGTCGGCGCGATTGTCGGCGTGCTTATCCCGCTCATCCGGCAAAGAATGGGGCGCGATCCGGCCATCGGCTCCAGCGTGATGATCACCGCCATCACCGACAGCGGCGGGTTCTTCATCTTCCTGGGACTGGCGACAATCTTTTTGATTTAACAAAGATCCCCTCCGGATCAACGTCATTCCCGCTTTGCGAGCAGCCGCTTCGCGACTTGCCTGCTTACCCCTCTGCGCGGGAATGACGAAATGTGTTTACGCGATAATCTTTTCCCCGGCAATCAACTGCTGAACGGTTTCGCGTTCACGCACCAGATACACCTGGTCTCCATCCACCATTACCTCAGCGGCGCGCGGGCGGGTGTTGTAATTGGAGCTCATGCTCATGCCGTAAGCCCCGGCGGACATCACTGCCAGCAGTGAGGACGGCGCAATCGCCAGTTCGCGCGCGTGACCGATAAAGTCACCGGTTTCGCATATCGGTCCGACGATCTCAAAAACTGAAGGGCTTTTCGCGTTTGTCCCCTCGCGCGCTTGCGGGAGAGTGTCGTTCTCCGTTTCACGCACCACCGGCAAAATATCGTGATAGGCATCGTACAAGGCCGGACGCATCAGGTCATTCATGGCCGCATCCACGATGGCAAAATTCTTTTCTTCACCCGGCTTGATATATTCCACGCGCGTCAGCAACACGCCGGCATTACCGACCAGCACCCTGCCCGGTTCGAGTATCAATTTTTGCGTGCGTCCCTGCAACGCACCCAGCAAGGCCGCGATGTAATCTGCAATCGCAGGCGGGGTTTCATCCTGATAACAAATCCCCAGCCCGCCACCCAGATCGAGATGCTCCAGTGCGATTCCCTCGGCCGCCAGCGCATCCACCAGCACCAGCACCTTTTCCACGGCGGCAATGAAGGGGCTGGTTTCGGTGAGTTGTGAGCCGATGTGGCAATCCATGCCGGTGATGCGCAGAATGGGCATGGCATGCGCCTTGCGATACAGCGCAACGGCCTCGGTGTACGCCACGCCGAATTTGTTCTGCTTCAATCCGGTAGAAATATAGGGATGTGTTTTTGCGTCCACGTCCGGGTTCACCCGCAAGCTGATCGCCGCGACTTTACCCATGCTGCCGGCGACCTCGTTGAGGCGATCCAGTTCGGCTGCCGATTCCACATTGAAGCACAGTATGTCAGCCTCCAGCGCCATGCGCAGCTCGGCGACCGTCTTGCCCACGCCGGAAAACACCACCTTACGCGCATCCCCGCCTGCCGCCAGCACGCGTTGCAGCTCTCCGCCGGAGACGATGTCGAAACCTGCGCCCAGACGGGCAAACACGTTGAGAATCGCCAGATTGGAATTAGCCTTTACCGCATAGCAGATCAGATGGTCTCGGCCTTGCAGCGCATCGGAAAATTGACGAAAGCCGCTGGTCAGCGCGGCGCGCGAATATACATAACACGGTGTACCCTGCAGTGCCGCAATATCCGCCAGCGCAACCCGCTCTACATGCAGTTGCTTATTTTGATAATTGAAGTGATCATCCATGCTCATTTGCCTTGCGCAGTAGTGGGAGTTGCAGCTTTATGGGCATCGGGCAGGGTCAGCGGACCTTTGCGCCCGCAGCCTTGCAGCAGCAAGGCAAAAACCAGGATAATGCCCACAGAAGTTTTAAGCCGCATTTTTGCACTTCCCTAATAGTAAAGTGCGCGATTATAAAGGTTTCCGAGGACAACTATGAACGAAAGCGAATTCAACCAGCTGGCCGACACCGCCCTGGCCAAAATAGAAACAGCCAGCGATGATTGCGGGGTCGATTGCAATCGCAGCGGCAACCTGCTGGAAATCGAATTTGATAATGGATCAAAAATCATCATCAACCGGCACGACATCAATCAGGAAATATGGGTCGCCGCCAAATCAGGCGGCTACCATTACGCCTGGCAGCAGGACGCATGGCGCAGCCAGCGCGACGGCAGCGAACTCTATGCCAGACTAACCGAACTATTCGACGCGCAGGGCGAGGACATAAGCTGGTAGCCGCCAGGCCGCTGCACTTCCCCATCCACACGGACAGTTGTCCAATTTGCTTGCCAACACATCCGGTTTGAATCCTGCTCCGCCATGAATATTGAAGAGATTGCCGATCAACTGGAGCACACGGGCTACATCGTCCTGGACCAGCCTTTTCCTGATTTATTGTTAACACGGCTGCTGACGCGCTGCCAGGATGACATTCCTGCGCGGTTTCACGCCGCGCACATCGGCAGAGGCGCGGCCAAAGTGCAAATCGATTCGATACGTGGCGACGTCATCAGCTGGCTGGATGATACAGACAGCATTGATCAGTCCTATTTGGCACAGATGGAAATACTGCGCATGGGGTTAAATCGGGCGTTGTTTCTGGGATTGTTTGATTACGAATGCCACTATGCCATTTATGACACGGGTGCGGGCTACGCAAAACATTCAGATGTACTGCTCGGCAAAAAGAACCGGATACTGACCACCGTGCTGTATTTGAATGAAGACTGGCAGGCAGGCGATGGCGGCGAGTTGAATTTATTTGAGCCGACAGGGACAGGTGTGATCGCTACGCTTGCGCCAAAGTTTGGTACGATGATCATCTTTTTAAGCGAGTCGTTTCCGCACGAAGTGCTCATTTCCCACCACACCCGGCGCAGCCTTACCGGATGGTTTCGTGTCAGCGGCAGTTAAAATAAGAGCAACCATGAATACACTACCCGATACCGCCATCGCGCTGGCCGAAAAAAACATACGCGACATTCTGACCCTGTCCATTGAGCACACCCAATCCGCCGTCGTGGTTTGGGACGGTCAATGCGATCTGGCGCTGGCGCTGACCTGTGCCTATCGCCGCTGCCTCCCCGACGCGACCTTCATCGACTTTGACAGCGTGACACCGGAGAGCGTACGCGCCGAATTTGAACGACTCGCTCCCGGCGATCTGGTGGTGTTGATTCAATCCACCAGCTTTCGCCTGGACGCGTTCCGCATCCGTGTCGAACTATTCAAGCGCGCGCTCAAGGTTATCGAACATCCGCATCTGGCGCGCATGCCGGGCGAGGAAGCGTTGCTCTACATCGAATCGCTGGCCTATGATCCGGCTTATGTGCGCGGCACAGGGCGCGCGCTCAAGGAAAAATTCGATGTCGCGAAAACAGGCATCATCAACAGTTTTGGCGAGCAACTTGTTTTTTCAGCCGGCTTTGAACCCGCCAAACTCAATGTCGGCGATTACAGCCAGATGACTAATGTCGGCGGGCAGTTCCCGATCGGTGAAGTATTTACCGAATCGAAAGATCTTGAGGCGTTAAATGGCCGCGTGCGCCTGTCCATCTTTGGCGACACCCACTTTACGGTCAACAAACCCGCGCAACCCATCACGCTGATCGTGGATCAGGGGCGCGTCACCGGCACGGTTGATTCCACGCCCGAATTTGATCTTGTGCTCGAAAAAATTCGCGCGGACGAAGGCGAAATCTGGGTACGCGAACTGGGACTGGGGCTGAATCGCACCTTTACCCAGGACAGGCTGGTCAGCGATATCGGCACCTATGAGCGCATGTGCGGCGTGCATCTGTCACTGGGCGCCAAACACGGCAGCTACAACAAACCGCAAATCAGCAAGAGTGCTGCGAGATACCATGTCGATGTGTTTGCCCTCACAGAGACGGTCGCGCTGGACGATGAGGTGATCTACCGCGACGGTCTCTGGCAGGTCTGAAGTCGCCCACGAGTGCATCTGGAGGCCGTTGAGTTTTCGTTTAATTTTCCCTTGCGCCGATTATTGCCGTCACTTAGACTGGCGCGCGTTTTCTCTTCGATAAGAGTACAGGACGATATACCCGTTTAAACCCATGCGCGCTTTTTTCGAGTTCCACCAAATTGAAGTCCTGCTGCTCTACGGGGTTTTTTTCATCGTCCTGGGCGCAGTCCTGTTTGTGCTGCCCAGGCAGCATGACAAACTGCCTTTCGTCCGGCATTTGCCACTGCTCGCCGCCTTCGGGCTGGTTCATGGCGTACTGGAATTCGTCATCCTGTGGCGCGTCCTGCACCATGCAAACAGTCCCGCGCTGGAATGGTTGACGGCCTCGCTGCTGTTTATCTCTTTTCTGCCGCTACTTGAATTCAGCCGCCGCACACTCTGGTGCGATGGCGCTGCACGGGGGCGCTGCAGCCTGTTCACCCCCTGGTTCTACGCCGCACTGCTGCTGGCGATTATTTCCACCATGCACCTTGCCAGCGACACCGCATCCGGATTCATAGCCGGAACGCGTTTTTTCCTGGGTTTTCCCGCCGCGCTGCTGACCGGGCTGGCACTGTGGAATCAGGCTAAAAACAGCCATGCAATATTGCTGACCGGTTCCCTGCAAGGCTTGCTGTACAGCGCGGCTGTGGGTTTTCTGGCTTATGCCCTGTTCACCATCGTGCTGAAAAGCCATGATCCTGCGCTTCCCGCGCTGTTTCTGAACCAGCAACAATTTCTGGATTTGTTCGGGTTTCCGGTACAGGCCGCGCGTGCGCTTTGTGCGCTGATCGTGACTGTGGCGCTGGTCAGAGTCGTGCGTTGTGTCAATCACGACAGCCGCAGACGCGAAATCGAACAGATACGCCGGATAGAATATACCAATGACCTGCTGAACAGCGAAATCGGGCAGCGCGCCCATATCGAGGAAGAGCTACGCTTGCTGGCGCTCACTTTTGAAACACAGGAAGCCGTACTCATCACCGATGCCCACGCGCACATCCTGCGCGTCAATGAAGCCTTCCAGGCCATCACCGGCTACAGCATCGATGAGGTGCGCGGCCAGAATCCGCATATCCTGAACTCCGGCCAGCACGATGCCCGCTTCTACAGCACCATGTGGGCGGAGTTACAGACGCAGGGCAAGTGGTCGGGTGAGATATGGAACAGGCGCAAAAACGGTGAAATTTATCCCGAGTGGCTGACCATCACCGCAGTCAGAAATAAGGCTGGCGAGATATGCAATTATGTTGGCACGTTTACCGACATCGGCATGCGCAAAGAGGCTGAGGAAGAAATACGCCAGCTTGCCCTGTATGACCATCTGACCAAACTGCCCAACCGCCGCCTGCTGCAGGACAGGCTGGTGCTTGCCTTTAACGCCAGCAATCGCAACAACAACTACGGCGCGGTGGTGTTTATCGACCTCGATAACTTCAAAAATATCAATGACACCAAGGGGCATGATACCGGAGACCTGTTGCTGATCGAGGTGGCGGCCCGCCTGCAGCGCTGCGTACGCGAGAGCGACACGGTGGCACGCATAGGCGGAGACGAATTTGTCCTGCTTCTGGCCGACCTGAATCAGGAAACCGATGAAGCCATTGCCCAGATCGAGAAGATCGCCGGAAAGATTCTCGATGCGCTGAGACAGCCCTATTTGCTGGTTGATTATGAATATTATTGCTCCGCCAGCATGGGTGTCAGCCTGTTCAAGGATCATCAGACCAGCGTAGATGAACTGTTCAGACGCGCGGATACCGCGATGTACCGCGCCAAAGCCTCCGGAAAGGACGCCTGGTATTTCTTCGATCCGGCCATGCAGGCCGCTCTCGAAGCACGTCTCACGATGGAGAATGCACTGCGCAATGCGATCACCCATGAGGAATTGCGCCTGTATTTCCAGGCACAGCACGATACCGAGCGATGCATCACCGGTGCAGAGACCTTGCTGCGCTGGCAGCATCCTCAGCGCGGATTGGTAGGCCCGGGAGAATTCATCACGCTCGCCGAAGAAAACGGCCTGATACTGCCCATCGGGCTATGGGTTCTGGAACAGGCCTGCGCGCAACTGAAGGCCTGGGAATCCGACCCGCACACCTGTCAATTGAAGCTTGCAGTCAATGTCAGCGCCGTGCAATTCCGTCAGGCCGACTTTGTCGAGATAGTCGGGCGCACACTTAAACAGAGCGGTGCGGAGGCGACGCGACTCAAACTCGAACTGACTGAAAGCCTGGTGCTCGATGACATCGAAGGCTGCATCGCGAAAATGCGCGAGCTCAAGCTGCTGGGCATCAGCTTCTCGATGGATGATTTCGGCACCGGTTATTCCTCGCTCTCCTCGCTGAAGCGCCTGCCGATAGACCAGCTCAAGATCGACCAATCATTCGTGCACGACATCGCCAGCGATGCGGACGACGAGGCGATCGTGCGCACCATTATTGCGATGGCAAAAAATCTGCGCATGGAAGTGATTGCCGAAGGGGTGGAAACCGAAGGGCAGTTTGCCTTCCTGAAACGTAACGGCTGCACGGCCTTTCAGGGTTATTTGCTGGGCCGGCCGGTTCCCGTTGCGGATTTCGAACAGCAGCTCATGGCCACTTGTAAACCGGCATCTATCTGCTAGCTCAGCGATGCTGCCTTGAGTTCCCGCCGCAGCTTTGCATAGTCCGGACAGACAACGGCCACGACCTTCCAGAAGGCCGCCGAGTGGTTCATTTCACGCAGGTGCGCCAGTTCATGCACCACCACGTAATCGATCAGGCGTAGCGGAAATTTGACCAGTTGCAGATTCAGGCGCACCGTGCCACGCGCATTACAGCTGCCCCATTGCGTCTTAGCGCTGGAAAGTTTGATTGCACCCGGTGCAACGTTCAGCAACGCGGCATAGTGCGCCACGCGCGCCGCGAACAACAGCCCGGCCTGTTGCCTATACCACTCCACTACGCGGCGCTCTATCATCGTCGCGTCCCCTTCATCCTGCACCGACACCCACAACGCGTCGCCATGCTGACACGCAGGGGTGGCAAACACACTGCGCTGCACGCGCAACGTCAATTGCTCACCCAGATACGGAATGAACTCGCCATCGCTCATATTCAGGACTTGCGCCTTGCGCGTCTGCCAGCCCTCCAACTTCTCAAGCACCCAGCTCGCCTTGTCCTGCAACCCGCTGTTCAGCCAGCGCTCGGACGCGCGCAGCGGCATGCTCACGGTCAAGCCCTTGTCGTTGATGCGCAGCCCGATACTGCGCCTCCTGCTGCTGCGTTTTAAGGTATAGCTGATGTGTTTACCCGCCAGCACCGCAACGCGTTGCTCAAGGGATTGGGGGGTGACCAGATTGCGCAGCCGTTTCAGCATCAGTGCGGTAGTTGCTGAATCTCATTTTCAATCCACGCTTCGGTACGCGCGTTGATCTCGTCGGCCTTCAGCCCTTGCGTGACTATCGGCGCCCCTATGCTCATTGTGACCAGACCCGGGCGCTTGATAAATGAATTGCGCCCCCACAGCCGCCCGGCGTTGTGCGCCACCGGCACTACCGGCACGGCGGAAGAGGCTGCCAGCAAAGCGCCGCCTATCTTGTATTTGCCGCGCTCGCCAAACGGAATGCGCGTCCCCTCGGGAAAAATAACCACGAAAAAACCTTGTGCCAGTCTGTGCTTGCCCTGTTTTAATAACTGTTTCACCGCGCCCTTGCCGTCGCTGCGGTTAATCGCAATCGGGCTGGTCATCGCCAGACCCCAGCCGAAGAAGGGCAGCCACAGTAATTCGCGTTTAAGCACCCAGGCCTGCGGCGGAAAAATCACCTGCAAGGCCAGCGTCTCCCATGCCGACTGATGCTTGCACAACACCACGCAGGGCGCCGACGGGATATTTTCCATGCCCGACACCTGATGACGGATGCCGCAAACCACCCGCAGCAGCCAGAGCATCGTCCTCGCATAACTGGAAATCAGGCGGTAACGAGTCAGTGGCGAAAAAGGAAAGGTAAAGATCGCCAGCGTGGAAAAAACCGGCGTGAGCAGCAATTGCAACAGCAGAAAAATTAACGAGCGTATGACTAGCATCTCAATCCAGTTTTGGGTGATCCGATCAAGGCAGCACGGCGGCGACTGCCGCGAGGTTGGCGAAAACCTGCGTCCCCTCCGGCAAACCACCTTTAGCCTGAGTCTTGACTCCCTTGCCGGTCAGTACCAGATAAGGGGTTGCGCCCAATGCCGCGGCGGATTGCAGATCGCGCAGCGAGTCACCCACGACCGGCACGCCGGTCAGATTAGTGTTGTAACGTGCGGCGATTTCTTCCAGCATGCCCGGATTCGGCTTGCGGCAATCACAACGGCTCTCAGCCGTATGCGGGCAGAAGAACACCGCATCTATGCGCGCCCCGACCAGCGCGCACGCTTTGTGCATCTTGTCGTGGATCGCATTCAATGTGGGCATGTCGAACAAACCGCGCCCGATACCGGACTGATTAGTCGCCACCACCACGCGGTAATCGGCCTGATTCAGGCGCGCAATGGCTTCCAGGCTACCCGGTATCGGCTGCCATTCGGCCGGATTCTTGATGAACTGGTCGGAATCCACATTGATTACGCCATCGCGGTCAAGGATGATGAGTTTCATAAGGTTGTCGTTAGTCGTTAGTCGTTAGTCGTTAGTTATTAGTCGTTAGTTGGTGTTGTCGCTGCACGGTTTTTAACTACAAACTGGCGACTAGCGTCTAACGACTGTTTTTAAGTTGCCAGTCTCGAAAGATCGGCCACACGGTTCATCGCCTGATGCAGCTGAGCCAGTAAAGACAGACGGTTGGCGCGCAGTTTTTCGTCTTCGGCATTCACCATCACGCTGTCGAAAAACGCATCCACCGGTTCACGCAACGCGGCCAGTTCCTGCAACGAGGCGGTGTAATCGCCCGCAACAAAGGCCGCATCGGCGCGAGGTGCAATCAGACATAAAGCCTGATACAGCGCCTGCTCAGGCATTTCCAGCAACAGCGCAGCATCAACTGCACCGCTCACGCCGCCTTCAACTTTTTTCAGAATATTTCCGACGCGCTTGTTGGCGGCGGCCAGTGCTGAAGCTTCCGGCAAGACAGCAAAAGCGCGTACCGCTTCCAGTTGTTTGGGCACAAGGTAAATCTGGGCCGGAAGCATACTCATCACCGCATCCACCTGATTGGCGGTATAGCCTTGTTCGCGCATCATTCCGCCCAGACGTTCGAAGATGAATGTTGCCACCTCGGTGTGCGCATCGCCCAACAAGCCATTTGGAAATCCGGCAAACGCGCTGTCCACCAGCACATTCAGACTGAGTGGCAATTGTTTCTCGATCAGCATGCGGATCACGCCCAGCGCATGACGGCGCAGCGCAAACGGGTCTTTATCGCCGGTAGGAATCTGGCCGATGCCGAACAGGCCGACCAGCGTCTCCAGCTTGTCCGCCAGCGCCACGCAGATACCCACGCTGTTGCGCGGTAGTTCGTCGCCCGCGAAGCGCGGCTTGTAGTGGTCTTCGATGGCATAGGCCACCTCATCGCTCAGGCCGTCGTGCTGCGCGTAATAGCGCCCCATGATGCCTTGCAACTCAGGGAATTCGCCCACCATGTCGGTGAGCAGATCCGCCTTGGCGAGCAGTGCGGCCTGGTCGGCCTGCAAGGCCAGTGCCTCTCCGCCCAGTTGCTGCCCGATGGCGCGGGCGATGGCCTGCACGCGTTCCACACGTTCGCCCTGCGTGCCCAGCTTGTTGTGATACACAACCCTGGACAGCCCCAGCACGCGCGCATCCAGCGGCTTCTTGCGATCCTGATCATAGAAAAATTTCGCATCTGCCAGACGCGGGCGCACCACGCGCTCGTTGCCGCTGATTACCAGACTGGCGTCTTTCGGGCGAATATTGGAGACGATCAAAAATTTGTTGGTCAACTTACCTTGTGCGTCCAGCAGCGGAAAATATTTCTGGTTCGCCTTCATGGTCAGGATCAGGCATTCCTGCGGCACGTCCAGATAGTCTGTTTCGAACGTACCGACCAGTACATTGGGGCGTTCGACCAGCGCCGTCACTTCGTCCAGCAGCGCAGCATCCTCAATCGGTCTGAGTCCTTCCTTGCCCGCTGCAGCGGCAAGCTGGCGCGCGATTTCGGCACGGCGCTGCTCAAAGTTGGCGATCACCGCTCCTTCGGTTTCCAACTGCCGCGCGTAACTATCGGCATCTTCCAGCACGATATTGTCAATCGCCGCCTCGAAGCGATGGCCTTTAGTCGTGTTGCCCGCCGTCAGGCCCAGCACACTGACCGGAATAATTTTTCTGCCATGCAATGCGACCAGACTGTGCGCGGGGCGCACAAAATTGACGGTTTCCCAGCCGTCGCCCGTGGGATCAGGATAGGTCATCACCTTGGCAATCGGCAGTCTGGCGATGGTTTCCAGCAGAGCCTGCTGCAAGCCTTCCGGCAGTTTCACACCCGCCACGATACTGTCAAAATAAAGCGCCTCAGCCTTGCCGTCCATCTCGCGCCTCAAACCCGGCACGACCGATGCGTCCGCACCCATACTAGCCAATTTTTTCAACAGCGCAGACGTGGCATTGCCTTCTGCATCCAGCCCGACTTTGACCGGCATCAGCTTCTGCGACACGGGCCGATCCGCCGCCTGTACCGACACACTTTCGATATGCACTGCCAGACGGCGCGGCGAGGCAAACGCCGTCACGCTCGTATCTTTCAGTGCCAATCCTTGCGCGATCAGACTGGCTGACAAAACTTCAGAAAAACTTTCCCCCAATTTTTTCAACGATTTGGGTGGCAGCTCTTCGACAAACAGCTCAACCAGTAAATTTTTCGTGCTCATGCTGCCACTCCTTCGGCTTTGCTCAGGACAGGCTTGTTATTTTCGATCTGCGCCAGCACTTCATCAGCCCATCCTGCAGGCGCCATCGGAAAACCCAGACGCGCGCGACTGTCGAGATAGGCCGCCGCAACGCTGCGCGCCAGATTGCGTATCCGCCCGATGTAGGCGGCGCGTTCGGTCACAGAAATCGCGCCTCTGGCATCCAGTAAATTAAAACTGTGCGCGGCTTTGAGCACCTGTTCGTAAGCGGGCAAGGCCAGCTGGTTTTCCATTAGATGCTTGGCTTGTTTCTCGTAGCTGCCAAACGCGCCCAGCAAAAAGTCCACATCGCTGTGTTCAAAGTTGTAGGTGGATTGCTCGACCTCATTCTGGTGATATACGTCGCGATAGCTGACGCCCGGCGTCCAGGTCAAATCAAACACGTTCTCCACGCCTTGCAAATACATCGCCAGCCGCTCCAGCCCGTAGGTAATCTCACCGGTGATCGGCCTGCAATCGATACCACCGACCTGCTGAAAATAAGTGAACTGGGTGACTTCCATGCCGTTCAGCCATACTTCCCAGCCTAACCCCCAGGCGCCCAGCGTCGGATTCTCCCAGTCGTCCTCGACGAAGCGAATGTCGTTCTGTTTGAGATCGAAGCCCAGCGCCTCCAGCGAACCGAGATACAACTCAAGAATGTTGGCAGGTGCGGGTTTGAGCACCACCTGAAACTGGTAGTAATGCTGCAGGCGATTCGGGTTTTCACCGTAACGACCATCCTTTGGACGGCGCGAAGGCTGAACATAAGCCGCACGCCAGGGCTCAGGGCCGAGTGCGCGCAAAAAAGTGGCGGTATGCGAGGTGCCTGCGCCAACTTCCATGTCATAAGGCTGGAGCAGCGCGCAACCCTGCTTGTCCCAATAATTCTGTAGTGTCAGGATGATTTGCTGAAAGGTGAGCATCGTGTGATTTTGAGCAATTGCAAAGGAGCGCATTTTACGGGTTTTACGGCTTCTGCGTCAGCCCCATCATTCCGGACAGGCAATATTCTGCTGTCGGTGCTGAATACAAACAGATAAAACTCATACATACCGGCGTTCGGTGACGCATCCGGCGAGTCAGACATGGCGGCATCACCGCCTGAATCGCACGTCGGCGCATTGAAAAATATCTGCACCCGTATATACTGCCAGCCTGAATAACTTTTCAATGCGGATATGAACGTCATTTCTTCCATTGCGCTCTCCGGCATGAATGCAGCGCAGACTCGCTTGCAGGCCTCTGCGCACAATATCGCCAATCTCAATACGCCGGGATTTAAGCGTCAGGAAGTATCGCAGAGTACGGTCACTGAAGGCGGCACGCTTGCCCAGGTTAGCGACAGTGCGGGCAGCAGTGTCGAACTGGAAACAGACATGGTGCAGCAGTTGCAAGCCAAAAACAGCTATCTGGCCAATCTGTCGGTATTCAAGGCCAACAACGCCATGCTGGGAACGCTGCTGGATATCAAGGCCTGAACCCTGTTCAAGGCAGTATTTGATAGGGTTCCATCGTGACCGAGTCGATTTTGTCACCGAGCAGAATCAGTTGCCCCTCCAGCCGGGTATTGCCGGTTTCACTGAATTCAAAACGATAGGTACGGCGCAGCACGCGACGCCCGTCTTTGTCGCGCGCCAGTGTCAGTGCGACGCTGGCGACCGTGTCGTCAAGAAACTGCACCTGTGCCTCACTACAGGCCTGCTTACCTCCGCTCCGCGCGACCTCAAGCGCGCGCAAACTATCGAACCAGAACCAGGCCAGCGCGACCAACACCAGCATTAAAAGCAAACTTGCCATATCCATAGTCTGAAATTACCAAATGAGGCGCCGCAACCCGCGAAACAGGTGCAGGCCTTTAATTGTGCATCCGCCTTTCCTCGATACAGTCGCTGTCGCCCGCCTGATATTCACGACAAATCATCGGTCTGCGCGAATAAATCGTGCACAGCATGGTGCGCCTGTCCAGAGCCGAGCACCAGCCGTCGTCAAGACGCGCCATGATCCACCCGCCCCAGCGATCCCGTTCCGTCATTGCGGGCGGAATATCGTCGTCGCCCATCAGCATCACTTCCAGCCGGCAGCAACATGCCTTGCATGAGGCGCAGCTTATGACCGGCCTGTCGTCTGCATTGTCGATTTTGATATTTTTCAAGCCTTGTATAGCCGTATCAGCGGCTCAGAAACACCGCTTACTCTTTGGTTTTATCCCGCTCAATCAGTGCATAAGCCGAGTGATTGTGAATGGATTCAAAGTTTTCCGATTCGATGATATAGGCGTCGATACGATCATCCGCATTGAGCACCGCAGCCACGTCGCGCACCATATCTTCGACAAACTTGGGGTTATCGTAAGCGCGTTCGGTGACATATTTCTCATCGGGGCGTTTGAGCAAGCCATACAGCTCACACGAAGCCTGTTTCTCGGCAATATCGACCACCTCTTCAATCCAGACGAAGCTGTTGGTGCGCAAGGTGATGGTCACATGCGAACGCTGGTTGTGTGCGCCGCGCTCGGAAATCTTCTTTGAGCAGGGACACAGACTGGTCACCGGCACCAATACCTTCATGGTCACATGCGCTTCGCCGTCCTTCATTTCGCCGATCAGGGTCACATCGTAATCAAGCAGGCTCTGTACGCCGGATATGGGCGCAGTCTTGTTGACGAAATACGGAAAATTCATCTCGATATAGCCGGACTGCGCTTCCAGCAACACCACCATTTCGCGCAGGATCTTCTCGAATGATTCCACGGAAATTTCACGTTCATGCCGGTTGAGTATCTCGACAAAGCGCGACATGTGCGTGCCTTTAAAATTGTGCGGCAAATGCACATACATGTTAAAAGTCGCGATGGTGTGCTGCACGCCGACGCTCTTGTCCTGAACCTTAACCGGGTGACGGATCCCTTTGATACCAACGCGGTTGATCGCTATCTGGCGCAAATCAGCCGAGCTTTGCACATCGGCAATGGATTTTTGTGTATTCATGGTGTGCTTTCTATCAAATTACGGATAGGCGGGATTATAACCAATCCCGACAAGATTACTTGGTTAATTTTCCATTTATTGCGGCAACCAGCCCCGCGGCATCCAGCCCGCAGTCCGCCAGCATCTGTCCCGGAGCGCCCAGTTCGATGAATATAACCGGCAATCCCAGTTGCAGCAACGGCAGCGATAAGCCCTGCTGCAACAGGCATTCTGCAACCGCGCTGCCCGCCCCGCCCTGTACGGCATTTTCTTCCACCGTAACCAGCAGCTCATGCTCGCGTGCCATGCGCAACACCAGCTCGGCATCCAGCGGTTTGACGAAGCGCATATTCACCACGCTCGCATTCAGTTGCTCGGCCGCCAGCAAAGCGGACGCCAGCATGGAGCCAAACGCCAGTATCGCCACCCGCTTGCCCTCACGACGCACTTCGCCACGCCCCACAGGCAAAGCCTGCATCTCGCCGCTTATGGCCACGCCAGGCCCCACGCCGCGCGGATAACGCACCGCGCTCGGCGTATTCAGCGTGATTGCGGTGTACAGCATCTGACGGCATTCGTTTTCATCGCCGGGTGTCATCACGGTCATGTTCGGGATGCAACGCAGATAAGACAAATCGAAGCTGCCCGCATGGGTCGCACCGTCTGCGCCTACCAGCCCGCCGCGATCTATCGCCAAAACCACCGGCAGATTCTGTATCGCGATATCGTGGATCAGCTGATCGTAAGCGCGTTGCAGGAAAGTCGAATAAATCGCTACCACCGGCTTATAACCATCGCAGGCCAGCCCTGCGGCAAAGGTCAGCGCGTGTTGTTCGGCGATGCCCACATCGAAATACCGCGCCGGGAATTTTTCTGCGAATTCCTGCATACCCGAACCATCGCACATCGCAGGGGTAATGCCGACCACGCGCTCATTCTGAGCGGCGATGTCGCACAGCCATTGCCCGAACACCTGAGTGTAGGTGGGTTTTCCGGCCCGCTTCTGCACGATACCGTTATCACGGTCGAACTTGCTCACGCCGTGATACAGCAGGCAGTCTTCTTCCGCCAACGCGTAACCCTTGCCCTTCTGCGTGACGACATGCAGGAACTGCGGGCCTTCGAGCTCACGAATATTGCCCAGCGTGTCCAGCAGCGCATCCAGATCGTGACCATCGACCGGGCCGATGTAATTAAAACCGAATTCCTCAAACATCGTGCTCGGCGTCACCATGCCCTTGACGTGTTCTTCGGCACGTTTGGCGAATTCCAGCATAGGCGGCATGCCCTTGAGCACTTTTTCGCTGCCGCGCCGCATCGCCGCGTAAAAACGCCCGGACATCAAACGCGCCAGATAATTGTTCAGCGCGCCGACAGGTCGCGATATGGACATGTCGTTGTCGTTGAGTATCACCAGCAAATTGGCGTCCATCGCGCCCGCATTGTTGAGCGCCTCGAACGCCATGCCGCCCGTCATCGCACCATCGCCGATGATCGCCACCGCACGCCGCTTTGCGCCGGACAATTGCGCCGCCACCGCCATGCCCAATGCAGCCGAAATCGAGGTGCTCGAATGCCCGGTACCGAAGGTGTCGTAAGGGCTTTCATCGCGCTTGGGGAATCCCGCAATGCCGCCCGCCATGCGCAAGGTATTCATCGCCTGGCGTCGTCCAGTAAGAATTTTATGCGCATAGGTCTGATGTCCCACATCCCACACCAGCCTGTCTTCCGGGGTGTCGTAGATGTAATGCAGGGCGATGGTCAACTCGACGGTACCGAGGTTGGAAGACAAGTGCCCGCCGGTTTTGCTGACTGATTCGACCAGAAACTCGCGCAATTCCTTGGCAAGCTGCGGCAGTCTGTCGCGCGCCAACTTGCGTAAATCTTCAGGGGTGTTGATGGTATTGAGCAGTGAATACATCAGAACTTTCTTAACACGATGAAATCAGCAAGTTCACGCAGACGTAACGCTTTATCGCCGAATTCCGCCAGCGTTTCCACGGCTTCCGCGTGCAGGTCGTGCGCCATGCCACGCGCAGCCTGCACGCCCAGCAGGGTGACATAAGTCGGTTTATCGTTATCGGCATCCTTGCCTGCAGTCTTGCCCAGCGTGGCAGTGTCGGCCGCAAAGTCGAGCACATCATCCACCACCTGAAACGCCAGCCCGACGCATTTGCCGAAATGGTCCAACCTGGCCAATTGTGCTGCCGAAACGGTTCCGCACTGTGCGCCAAGCAAAATCGCCGCGCGTATCAAGGCACCCGTCTTGTGTATGTGCATATTCTCCAGTTCAGGCAGGCTTAACGCGCGACCGACGCTCTCCAGATCAATCGCCTGTCCGCCTGCCATACCGCGCGAACCGGAAGCCGCCGCCAGCAGTTTGATCATCTCCAATTGCCGCAAACCATCATCGCTGAGCCGATGTTCGCTCATCAGCTGAAATGCCAGCGTTTGCAGGCTGTCGCCGACCAGCAGCGCAGTCGCCTCGTCATATTGCACATGACAGGTCGGCTTGCCCCGGCGCAACACATCGTCGTCCATGCACGGCATATCATCGTGAACCAGGGAATAAGCATGAATCAGCTCGACCGCCGCCGCCGCGATATTGACGCGTTCCACATCCGCGCCTGCCCACTCACCCGCCGCAAAAGCCAGCAGGGGGCGTACCCGTTTACCGCCATCCAGCACGGCATAGCGCATCGCCTGATGTAAACGCTGCGGCGACACTTCGGCTTGAGGCAGTAAATCGCGCAGCACCTCTTCGAAGCGGGATTGGTGAGCCGCCGTCCAGCCTGCAAAATCGACTGTCATCCTAAAACCTCGCCGGGCGGCAACTCTTTGAGCACGCCCTCTTCCAGCACGCGCACTTGTTGTTGCGCGTCTTCCAGACGATTGCGACAGAAGGCCAGCAGTTCCGCGCCGCGTTTGTAGGCAGCCAGCGAATCTTCCAGCGACAACTTGCCTGCCTCCATATCGGCAACGATTTGCTCAAGCTCGACCATTGCCGACTCGTAGCCCTGTGGTTTATGCGGTTTTCCGGCCATTTCAGTCTTCTGCGTAGGAAAGGCAGACATTTTACCCAAGGCATCCTGTATGAGCCAATTTTTGTTGCCCTCACCCCTGATTTAAGGGAAAATCGCGTCCTTTCCCGTAACAAACGTATTCACTATTTGTAAGGACGATGTGGGTATGTCCAATATCACCACACTGAATCAACTCACCCCGACTCAAATTCAACCGCCACTCGCATGGTACTTCGACAGCAAAGTGCTGGAACTGGAGCAACGCGCGCTGTTCGAGCACGGCCCCAACTATGTCGGCCATGAATTGATGGTACCCAGCCTGGGCGACTATCAGGTGCTGCGCGATGAATCGCAAATGCTGGTACGCAACCCCAATGGCGTGGAATTGCTTTCCAATATCTGCCGCCACCGCCAGGCCACCATGCTGCAAGGCCGCGGCAACGCGCAACACATCGTCTGCCCGCTGCATCGCTGGACCTACAAGACCGACGGCGAATTGCTGGGCGCACCGCATTTCCCGGAAAACCCCTGTTTGCATCTGAACAAATCGCCACTGCAAAACTGGAACGGCATGCTGTTCTCCGGCAAACGCGATATCGCCCGCGACCTGGCCAAAGTTGGCGTGATGCAGGACCTGGATTTTTCCGGCTACATGCTGGATCGCGTGCAAGTGGACGAATATGCCTTCAACTGGAAGACTTTCATCGAAGTCTATCTGGAGGACTACCACGTCGTGCCTTTCCACCCCGGGCTGGGAAATTTTGTTGACTGCGACGACTTGCAGTGGGAATTCGGCGAACAGTACAGCGTACAGACTGTCGGCATCAAGAATGCGCTGCAGCGCGTCGGCAGCGCGGCGTATGGCGACTGGCAGGAACAGGTGCTGCGCTATCACGGCGGTAAATTACCGAAATACGGCGCAATCTGGCTGACCTACTACCCGAACATCATGGTCGAATGGTACCCCGGCACGCTGGTCATCAGCACGCTGATCCCGCGCGGCGCAGAAGCCTGCACCAACATCGTTGAATTCTATTATCTGGAAGACATCGTGCTGTTCGAGCGCGAATATGTTGAAGCGGAGCAAAAGGCTTACAACGAAACAGCAGTCGAGGACGACATCATCTGTCTGCGCATGCATCAGGGCCGCAAATCACTGTACCAGCGCGGCATCGAAGAACACGGCCCGTACCAGTCGCCTACCGAGGACGGCATGCTGCACTTCCACGAGTACCTGCGCCGCAATCTTGCACCACACCTATAAAACACATTCTCATGCGAAGTGTGTGGGGGAAAAGTAGGATTCTAATTTTGTTACCGTGATATAACTGGAATCAAGTTACTCCAAGACTTTATCTCCGCGACCTCCGCGTCTCCGCGTGACACCTGTTTTTTCTAACCAATACTACGGAGTTACTTTGATATGGGCTCTTTGTGGATGCTGGTCGCGGCGGTGCTTTTCGCCTGCATGGGCGTGTTCGTCAAGCTCGGCGCAGCCTATTTCTCGCATGTCGAACTGGTTTTTTACCGCTCCGTTATCGGCCTGCTGCTGGTATATCTGATCATGCGGTCACACCACATCAGCGCCGCCACACAGCACTGGCGCAACCATCTGTGGCGCGGTCTGTCCGGCACGGTGGCACTGATACTGTTTTTCTACTGCATCACCGTTCTGCCGCTGGCCACCGCCATTACGCTTAACTACACCGCGCCCCTGTTCCTCACCCTGCTCACCATGCTGGTGTTCAAGGACAAATTCCACCTGCCGCTGACCATCGCCATCGGCCTGGGATTTCTCGGCGTAGTGTTGTTGCTGCACCCGACGCTGCAACACGAGCAGCTGCTGACCGGCCTGCTGGGACTAATTTCAGGCTTCCTCGCCGGTGTCGCCTATCTCAACGTCAAGCAACTCGGCATGCTAGGCGAACCCGTCACGCGCACGGTCTTTTATTTCAGCCTGATCGCAACCCTGGGCAGCGGTGCATTGATGCTGTTCGACACCATGCACGCCGTCACGCTGGAAGGCCTGCTGATTCTGTTGGGCCTGGGCGGCACCGCCACCCTCGCGCAACTCGCGATGACCCGCGCCTACCTTGTCGGCAAGACGCTGGTGGTCGGCAGCCTGGCATATAGCACCATTGTGATCGCCAGTCTGTTCGGCATGTTGCTATGGAATGAAACCTTATCACCATCAAGTTGGTCAGGCATGGCGCTCATCATCGCCAGCGGTGTGCTAAGCTTGCACCTGTCGCCCAGGCATCCATCACCCACACCAACAGAGAGAGAAAAATGATCACCATCGAACAAACCGACAACCTCGTCAACGCCGCCGTGATGGGTGAATTCACGCTCGCCGACTTCAAGGAATTCGAAGAGCAATCCATCTATAAACTCAGAACGCCCGGTGCGCTCAACCTGTTGCTTGATCTGCGCGCGATGCTTGACTACACAGTAGATGTCGCCTGGGAAGAAATTAAATTCTTCAGCAGCGAACACAACCATGACTTCAGCAAAATCGCCATAGTCACCGATAACCAATGGGTCACCTGGAACGCATGGCTATCACGCCTGTTCGTCGATGCGGAAATCTGCGCGTTCGCCGATTACGATGAGGCAATGGCGTGGGTGCAGGGTTAACAGATTGGACAAAAATCATGCGAACCGTAGGTAAGAGAGCAGAACCCGCACTGCAAGCACTGGCATCCGGTGAGGCGCTCATACGCGCGACGGCCTTTAATGAAATGATGCAATCCGTGATGCCATATGGGAGGACTGGCTGCATTCCTAAAGGAATATATCGTTTTAAGACGCATGAAGAAGCCAACCTCCATCAGGATGAATGCCTGGCAAGACACATGGCGAAAATTGAGATTAAAATCAACAGGATGTCGCCATGAAGGATGGGGTTGAATATGCGAGACCCGCGACAAGTAATGATTTAAAGTCTCTGGTTGCCTCCCTCAATGCGAATGATGTTGATTACTTGCTAATAGGTGGTTATGCGCTTTACGCCCATGGTTATCAAAGAGCAACAACCGATATTGATATTCTTGTTCAGCCGACCATAGCTACGGGACGAAAGGTTAAACAGGCATTGCTAATCCTGCCGGACAAAGCCGCCAAGGATATTGATCCTGCATGGTTTGAAGAGGGTGAAAATATTCGCGTTGCAGATGACATTATCGTTGATGTGATGTTCAACGCCTGCGGCGAAACATTCGATACGCTAAAAAGGTATGCGCAAGTAATTGATTTTGATGGCATCCCTGTAACAACAATCTCTTTGGATGGGCTTCTGCTTACCAAACAGACAGTTCGTGAAAAAGATATTTCCGACAGAATGATATTGGAGAGAGCCATTTCTGAAATCATAAGGATAAAGGACGTAGATTCTTGAAATGCGTCAATGAAAATCAATCGATAAAACAAAAAACCCGCCTGAGCGGGTTTTTTGCACAATAAAGCCAGTCTGAATTACTTCAGTTTGGTTTCCTTGTACATGACATGCTTACGTACCACAGGATCGTATTTCTTCATCTCGATCTTGCCCGGTGTGGTGCGCTTGTTCTTGTCCGTGGTATAGAAATGACCGGTACCAGCACTGGACTCAAGTTTAATTTTTTCACGCATTTTCTAGCTCCTTAGATTTTTTCGCCGCGTGCGCGCATATCACTCAACACGGACTCGATACCATTCTTGTCGATGGTACGCAGACCCGCATTAGTCAAGCGCAAGCTGACCCAGCGATTTTCAGCTTCAACCCAGAAACGGCGACGCTGCAGATTAGGCAAGAAGCGACGCTTTGTTCTGTTGTTCGCATGCGAAACATTGTTCCCACTCATCGGGCCTTTGCCCGTAACTTGACATACTCGCGCCATGCTTCTACTCCAACCAATTTTCAAAAGAGCGCGGATTTTACAGGCGGAATCAAAAACATTCAACCTTAATTTGTAATTCCTCCGTAACTCAACAGACCTTCAATATTGACCAAGCCGCAGTTACAAAAACCAACTTGATGCCTCAGGCGAAATATACCGACATTATTAAGCTAAAATCAGCGCAAGTTCACGAAGAGTTCGGATGGTGTTGAAAATGGATAAAAACGAAGGGCAGACAGCCACACAAAAAATTCTGCGGCAGGTAAACAGACTGCTGCAAAAACACAAGCTGATCGAAGACTACCGTGACCATGAAAACATGCCACAACCTGACGCGGCTGAAATTACACCTCACCCGCAAAATGGGAGTGAAGCGATCTCCGAGGTCGCCCCCCAGAGCCGGAGCACGGTGATTCGTGTGTTTGATCTGCACGACGGGCGCTTGCGGCAGATACCGCTCACGAATCGTGAAGATCTTGCGCAGTCAAAACCCATCTGGATCGATATGGTGGCGCCCGATGAAGAGCAAATCACCTGGGCAAAGGATTTGTTCGGTGTAGAACTGCCTAATCCCAAAGTCCTGACTGATCTGGAAGCCAGCGCCCGCTTCTACATAGAGGTAGGCGGCGCCATTCATCTGCATTCCGATTTTTTGCTCGAACGTGAAAACGAATCACGCAACGTGGCAGTTGCCTTCATCCTGCAAAAAGGCACGTTATTTTCGGTGCGCAGCGAAGAACTGCCGGTTTTCCGCTTACAGCGTTTACGCGCCAGAACGCAATCAGGCTATGTTTCCGAAGACAAGGATGTCCTGCTAGATCTGTATGCCGCTGATGTGGAATATTCCGCCAATGCACTGGAGGATGTCTATGCCGAACTGGGGGTCGTGGGCAGGCAAGTGCTTCGCTCGCATATCACCGACGATGAAGCGGCCGGAATACTCGCGTCCATCACCGAAGAGGAAGACCTCAACGGACGCATACGCCGCAATGTGCTGGATACCCGACGCGCCCTGTCCTTCCTGATGCGCGCCCGCTTCCTGTCTGAGGCGCAACATGAAGATGTGCGCGAAATTTTGCGTGACATCGAATCACTGGACGGTCACACCGCATTTCTGTTCAATAAAATCAACTTTTTGATGGATGCCACGGACAGCTCGATCAACATCAACCAGAACAAGGACATCAAACGATTGACCGTTATTAGTGTCGTGTTCATGCCGCTCAATGTTCTGGCCGGTATCGGCGGCATGTCCGAGTATTCGATGATGACCCAGAGTATTCCCTGGTCTGTTTCGTATGCCAGCTTCACCATCGGCCTGGTCATCGTCGGCTGGATTACCTATATCGGCCTGCGTTTTTTTGAACGGCGTAAATCAAGGGTCAGCCTGTCTGCAAGCCGCAAGATTTTTTGACCGCCTGATAAAACTGTAACAATCCTGTCATATATGACTATTAAGATACGCATCACCTCGAAGCGCTATTGGCTTAACAGGCAATTTCGGGTTTTCAGATTTAATTTGCAATAGGCAGCATGCTCAATACAACGGAGACACTATGAATAGCAAACTCAAGCAACTCGTTATTACCCTCGCCGCGACCACTGCACTGGCTTATGCCAGCATCAGCTGCGCCACCGACATCACCGGCGCCGGTGCGACTTTCCCGTATCCTGCTTACGCCAAATGGGCTGAAGCCTACAAGGCACAAACCGGCACCAATATGAACTATCAGTCCATCGGCTCCGGCGGCGGCATCAAGCAGATTACTGCAAAAACAGTTGATTTCGGCGCATCAGACAAACCGCTGACACCCGAAGAGCTGGATAAATACGGCCTGATGCAGTTCCCGACCATCATAGGCGGCGTAGTGCCGGTCATCAACGTCGCTGGCATCGACAGCGGAAAATTGAAACTGGATGGCGCAACGCTGGCTGACATCTATCTGGGCAAGATCACCAAATGGAATCACCCGTCTATCGTGGCACTGAACAAGGACCTCAAACTGCCTGACGACATCATCACCGTAGTGCATCGCTCCGATGGTTCCGGCACCAGCTTCATTTTCACCAACTACCTGTCCAAGGTAAGCGCCGACTGGAAATCAACGGTAGGCGAAGGCACGGCGGTTTCCTGGAAAGCCGGCACCGGCGGCAAGGGTAACGAAGGTGTGGCATCTTATGTGCAGCGCATCAAGGGTTCTATCGGTTACGTGGAATACGCCTACGCGTTGCAGAACAAGATGAACGCCGTGCAAATGAAGAACCGTTCCGGCAACTTTGTCGGCGCAGATGAAGCCAGCTTCAAGGCTGCTGCAGCAGGTGCAGAATGGTCCAAGGCACCAGGATTTTACGAAATCCTGACTGACGAAGCAGGCAAGGGGAGCTGGCCTATCAGCGGTGCAACCTTCATCCTGATACACAAGATGCAGGAAAAGCCTGAGTCCGCTCTGGCTGTACTGAAATTCTTTGACTGGGCTTATGCCAACGGCGGTAAGTTGGCTTCCGATCTGGACTATGTAACCATGCCTGACGATGTGGTGAAATTGATCCGCAGCGCGTGGAAGGCACAAGTCAAAAGCACAGATGGCAAGGCAATCTGGAAATAAGCAAACGGAGTGTGGCTGACAAAGCCTATCTCTAAGCTATAATTACGGGGGGCGCTTGCCCCCCGTAATTTTTAGCCTTAAGCCGACTGTTTATCTAATTAAAAGCACACACTATGTCGATGTTTTTACACGAAGCACGCCTGAAAAGGCAATCCATC
>JAURZN010000009.1 GCA_030653355.1 Gallionella sp.
TCTTTTTAACTTTTTTACGCACTTTCGTGCTTGGCTTAGCCATAATTAAATCCTCTCGCGTTTAAGCAATTACTTCTTTGAGCCGGAAACAGCTTTACGCGGGCCTTTACGCGTGCGCGCATTGGTGCGTGTACGCTGACCGCGACATGGCAAACCACGACGATGACGTACACCGCGGTAGCAACCCAAATCCATCAAACGTTTGATGTTCATCGTCGTCTCGCGACGCAGATCGCCTTCAACGGTGAATTTAGCCACTTCTTCGCGTAATTTTTCTACTTCCGCGTCAGTCAGGTCTTTCATTTTCGCACTGGGCGTAACGCCCGCTAATACGCAAATGGCTTGTGAGCGAACTCGACCGATACCGTAAATTGCTGTCAAAGCAATTACAGCGTGTTGATGGTGTGGGAGATTTACCCCTGCAATACGTGCCATGCAGCTACCCTATCTTTAAAAAACGAAAATTATATCATCTAAAACCAAGTTAAAACAATTAACCTTGGCGTTGCTTGTGACGTGGCTCAGTGCAAATTACACGCACAACACGTTTACGAATAACGATCTTGCAGTTACGGCAGATCTTTTTTACTGATGCTTGAACTCTCATTTGCTTCTCCTAACTCGTTAACTATTTGGCGCGGAACACTATTCGTGCTCTGCTCAGATCATATGGAGTCAACTCCACCGTCACTTTATCTCCTGGAAGAATGCGAATGTAGTGCATGCGCATTTTTCCGGAAATATGACCTAAAACAACATGACCATTTTCAAGCTTGATTCGGAAAGTTGCATTCGGCAACGACTCCTCTATCTCACCTTGCATCTGAATTACATCTTCTTTTGCCATTAGCGTGACAACCCACCTTTAAAATTAGCCTTTTTCAGCAAACTATCATACTGGTGCGTCATCAGATACGACTGGACTTGCGCCATAAAATCCATGGTTACAACAACCAGAATCAATAGTGAAGTGCCACCAAAGTAAAACGGTACGTTCCACTTAACAACCAGAAATTCCGGTAACAGACAGACCAGCGTGACATATACAGCACCCACCAGCGTCAGACGCAACATAATCTTTTCGACATACCGTGCAGTCTGATCACCAGGGCGTATCCCAGGTAAAAATGCGCCGCTTTTGTTAAGATTATCAGCTGTTTCTTTTGGGCTAAACACCAGCGCCGTATAGAAGAAACAGAAGAACAAAATCGCGCCCGCATATGCCATGACATAAATCGGCTGTCCCGGAGACAACATCTGACTTACATCCTTGAGCCAGCCCATCCCGTCAGAATTACCAAACCAACCCGCAATTGTTGCCGGAAACAGGATCATGCTCGAAGCAAAAATGGGAGGAATAACACCCGCCATGTTCAGCTTCAAAGGCAAATGGGAACTTTGCCCGCCATATACCTTGTTGCCGACCTGACGCTTGGCATAATTCACCAAAATCTTGCGCTGACCGCGTTCAACAAACACAACCAAGGCTGTCACAGCAATTGCACCGAAGAACAGGAACAGCACCAATGGTATTGAGAAAGCGCCTGTACGCGCCAACTCCAGCGTGCTGCCGATCGCACTTGGCAATCCAGCTGCAATACCTGCAAAAATGATCAGCGATATACCGTTACCCAAACCACGTTCGGTAATCTGCTCACCCAGCCACATCAGAAACATTGTTCCAGCAACCAATGTAATCATGGTCGTCATCTGAAACATGGAACCAGGGTGCAGAACCAGCCCAGGCTGTGACTGCAGCGCTATCGATATACCGAATGACTGAAAAAAAGCCAGCCCCAGCGTTCCATAGCGGGTGTATTGGGTTATCTTGCGACGACCCGCCTCGCCCTCTTTCTTCAACTGCTCAAGATACGGCACTGCAATAGCAGCCAGCTGCATGATAATCGATGCAGAAATGTAAGGCATGATACCCAAGGCAAAAAGCGAAAAACGCTCCAACGCACCACCCGAGAACATGTTGAACATGCCCAGGATGCCATTCATTTGCGTCTTGAATAATTCCGCAAGTACAACCGGATCAATACCGGGAACGGGGATATATGCGCCAATGCGGAACACTATCAACGCACCCAACAAGAACCAGAGTCGCTGGCTTAAATCACCGTATTTTGCCTTAGGTACATTTTTAGCAACTGTGCTCACAAATGTCCTTCTTACTCTGCGATGCTGCCGCCAGCGGCTTCGATCGCTGCACGCGCGCCTTTGGTAACCAGCAATCCCTGCAATTTAACTACACGCGCAATTTCGCCGCACAAAAAAACTTTAGCGGACAATGCGCCAGCTCTTACCAGGCCAGCCTGCTTGAGAGCCAACAGATCAATACTGTCAACTGGCAACTTTTGCAGATCTGACAGACGCACCTGAACGGTATCATCACGCGTCAACGAAACAAAACCGCGTTTCGGCAAACGACGCTGCAAAGGCATTTGACCACCTTCAAAACCCACTTTATGAAAGCCGCCTGCACGAGACTTCTGACCCTTGTGGCCGCGACCACATGTTTTGCCCAGTCCGGAACCGATTCCGCGTCCAACACGGCGTTTTGCGTGCTTGGCGCCAGGCGCCGCTTGAATAGTATTAAGTTGCATAATTAGGCCTCGTATTTAACCAAGTAAAACACTTTGTTAATCATGCCACGAACACAAGGAGTGTCTTCAAGTTGCACGGTGTGATTGATACGACGCAGACCCAAGCCGCGAATTGTATCGCGATGTGATTGCTTAGTGCCAATCACGCTTTTGATCTGAGTTACTTTAATAGTTTTGGCTTGTGTCATTTCTTACCCCAAAATTTCATCAAGGTTCTTGCCGCGCTTGGCAGCAATCTCCGAAGGAGCATTCAAAGCCTTAAGACCGTTCAAAGTTGCGCGCACAACGTTGTATGGGTTGCTGGAACCAATACATTTGGCGGAAACATCACGAACACCTACCGCTTCGAATACCGCACGCATCGCGCCACCGGCGATAATTCCCGTACCCTCGACCGCAGGGCGCATCAGCACCTTGGCCGCGCCGTGTTTACCAACAACAGCATGATGCAATGTGCCATTCTTCAGGTTCACATTAACCAGATTGCGGCGCGCTTCTTCCATTGCTTTTTGCACAGCAACCGGAACTTCTTTGGACTTACCCTTGCCCATCGAAATGCGACCATCACCATCACCGACAACTGCCAGCGCGGCAAATCCCATGATACGACCACCCTTAACTACTTTGGTGACACGATTCACAGCGATCATTTTTTCGATCATGCCATCATCGCGAGCTTGTTGTTGCATTTTTCCTTGCGGCTTAGCCATTGCTCAACTCCAATTAAAACTGCAGACCATGTTCACGCGCAGCTTCTGCCAACGCCTTTACACGACCGTGATAACGATTACCGGAACGATCGAAGGCAACTTGAGCACGTCCCCCTCTCTTCGCCTACTCAGCGATCCGCTGGCCCACCACAGCCGCAGCTGCCATGTTTCCCCCATTTGCCACGTCCTTGCCCACATCAGCCTCCAGGCTAGATGCGCTAGCAAGGATCTTGC
>JAURZN010000067.1 GCA_030653355.1 Gallionella sp.
GCCGAGGCGATCTGCTGCTCGCTCATTTTGGCCGATTGTCTGCGAGACTGCACCTCGAAGCATCGGGCGCGCTTTAATTCGCCGGCAGCAATTTTTTGCAGCCAAGCAACCGGATACCCTACCTTCTGGCGTTCACCCTGATTACCAGAGTCGATGGCGCCGACGAGTTCATCCAGAAGGTCTTGGGCATGTGCAGTATCCGTAATTCCAGCTTGTTGCAGAACTTTCAGGAGCTGGGGAATGTAAGGAGTAATAGACGGCTCAATGATCAATCCATCAAAAACGCCACCACTGCCACTCGCTGTGGCGGGGATACTGCGCACCTCGCTCTCCGGTGCGGGTGGTGGTGGTTTATGATGTGATCTATGCGTAGTCTCTGTATAAGCCTGCTGATTTCCATCATCCTTGTATGCCAGATTTCCGCATTCTTGTTTGCTGTTTTTTCGCATCCTTGTATGCTGGATTCCAGCATACTGGTCAGCGCCAGCATCAGCGCGGGCTTGCGAGGAGATTAGCTCGAAAAGCCGACCAATATTTAGCCTGTAAAAAAGACGGCAAGGGAGTCCATCTTCTTTTTCTTCCAGCACCATTTTATTCCTGAGTTTTTTACGAACATTTTCTTGTTCACTCCTGCCTAATCCTGTTTCTTCCTTCCATTCTTGCTGTGTTTTGTATATCCATCCAGCTTTATCCTGTCCGCGACCAGACCAGTAAACCAGTTGGCTTAGCCAGACTGCACCGGCCACAGACTCGGCCACAGGCACAAAGCAACGATGAAAGGCGATAGGCCGATCCAACAGTTGCAAAATCATGTCCTTGTCCATTTCAAACTCCGCCGAATAGAGAAGCCAGACGCTGCTGCGCCGTCTGCTCGATCATGCTGCTCCTCCAGCCGCAATCCGCTCTGCTTTGGATCGGGGGCCGCGCCTTTTTGGCATCGGCGGCATTGCTGCTACGCAACCATCTTGCTCAGCTAGCCAGCGCGCGCAGGCCAGCACAGTAGCTACTCTGCGTCCACCATCAAGAAAAGTTGGCACGGGGCAAGTACCCCGCGCGATTTCGTTTCGGACAACTCCCTGGGGGCGATTTCTAACTTGAGCGAGCTGCTTCACGCTCGCCAGAAGGCTTCCCAGGGTTATGTTTTTGACGATATAGTCAAAATATTGCAACACGTTAGCATCGTGAGGATTCTGCATTTTGTACTCCTGCTTATTACGCAGGGGCGGTGAGGGCATGCCGCAGCCGCTCCCTGCCTGAAACCGGTTGATTGCTTACCAAAAGGCAAGCCCGTGGGTCAGGCAGGAGTGCGGCGCGGAGGGGTGATCGGGACGGGGGTGACGCGGGAAGAGAACTTGTCCAAGGCTGCTGGAATTACAGTTATAACCGAGATACCACAGCGTAAAAGTCCTTGTTTTGCGAGGATCGCCAAACGATCTGCAAAATTGTTGGTTTTTTTGTCGAAGGTAAATAAGATGAAGGTAGCGAAACACACCCCTATAAAAGTCATGGCCCACAGACATTGATCGAAAAAACAATCGCAGAGCACTATCACAAGCAAGCCGACCAACACTACAGGAAACGCAGCCTTGATCCGCGCCTGCCAAGTCGCTTGTTGCAGCCCCCAAGGGCGGCTAAACAGCGCAACGCACCCCAAAATAAATTCGGCAGGAGAAATGTTTTTCGATGATGTCGGTGAGATGTTCACGCAACAATTCTGTTGCACTCTGCATCATTTCGTCAAGCTGCTTTCTCGGCTTTTTTGCTGAGTATCTACCTAGCTTTTTGGCTATATTGGTGATAAGAAATTCGTGAATTGTTTTCGTGTGTGCGAATCCAACCTAGGTTAGCGAGTTGGATTATTGTTGCCAAAATCATCGTTGCAGCACGGAGTTCACGAGACACCAAAATCACCTAGCCGGTGCCAAGGATTAGCTCATCGTATGTTGCTGGGATTTGCTGAAGTGAGTTGACTACCACCAAACATAACTTGCCAACCATCTTGCGGGCAGTCAGGTAGCTATAAGGTAGCTATAAGGCCTAGTCTAATCTAGTCTAAAATACCTGCTAAACCATGTGATATGTAGTGATACCAAGTTATGCATAATTACGCTAACTCACTGTTTTTAGTGGCGTCCCCAACGAGATTCGAACTCGTGTTACCGCCGTGAAAGGGCGATGTCCTAGGCCTCTAGACGATAGGGACGTTAATAAAACGGTCTTCTTGGTGGAGATAAGCAGGATCGAACTGCTGACCTCTTGCATGCCATGCAAGCGCTCTCCCAGCTGAGCTATACCCCCCTACTTCGAAGAGCGCGCATTATATTGACACCACCCCTGGCTGTAAAGACTTTTCTCCTGCTTACCGGATATAATTAGCCATGCGCGCCAATACGGTATCGCGCGGGAACAACGCCAGCACCGCATCGACCGAGGGCGTGTGCGTCTGTCCAACCAGCATCACACGCAAGGGCATCGCCAGTTTTGGCATTTTCAAACCATGCTTGGCCAGCAACTCTTTTATCAGCGCAGCCAGTGCCGGCGCCTCCCAGGCAACCTCAGTAAAACGCTCCGCGAGTTCGCGCAACGCAGGCAGCACTTCCGGCACAAGATGCTCGTCCAGCAATTCCTGCGCCGGATGCGTTTCCATATAAAACACCTCGGCCTCATCCGCCAGCTCGACCAGCGTAGCCACGCGCCCCTTGTACAAGGCGATCACCTCCTCCAGACGCGGCGCATCACTTACTGACACTCCACGCCGTAACAAGTGCCCGCCCACCAGCTCTGCCAGACGCGCATTGTCGGCCTGCTTGATGTAATGCTGATTGAGCCAGCGCAGCTTGTCCGGATCGAACTGCGCCGCCGACTTGCTGATGTGACCCAGACCGAACCATGCGACGAACTGCTCGACCGAAAACACTTCGTCATCGCCATGCGACCAGCCCAGACGCGACAGGTAATTGATCAGCGCCTCGGGCAGGAAACCGTCTTCAGCGTACTGCATCACGCTCACCGCGCCATGCCGTTTGGACAGGCGCTCGCCATCGCTGCCCAGTATCATCGGCACATGCGCGTACTGCGGTATCGTGGCGCCCAGCGCCTTGAGGATATTGATCTGGCGCGGAGTATTGTTGACATGATCGTCACCGCGTATCACCTGCGTGATCCCCATATCCAGATCGTCCACCACTACGCAGAAATTATAGGTCGGCGTGCCGTCGGGGCGCGCGATAATCAAATCGTCAAGCTCGCTGTTTTCAAAGACGATGCGACCCTTGACCATATCGTCCCAGGCCGCTACGCCATGCAGCGGGTTTTTGAAACGCACTACCGGCACAACACCCTCGGGAGGCACTGGCAGCACCTTGCCCTGCTCAGGCCGCCAGCGACCATCGTAGCGGGGCTTCTCGCCGCGTGCGCGCATCGCCTCGCGCATCGCTTCCAACTCTTCCTGCGCGGTATAGCAGTAGTAGGCCGAACCGTCATCCAGCAACTGCTGCAACACCTGTTTATAGCGATCCATGCGCTGCATCTGGTAAAACGGGCCTTCGTCGTAATCCAGATTCAGCCAGGACATCCCGTCCAATATCGCCTGCACCGATGCCTGCGAGGAACGCTCCAGATCAGTATCTTCAATGCGCAGTATGAATGTGCCGCCCAGCTTGCGGGCGTAGGCCCAGGAGAACAGCGCGGTGCGCGCACCGCCAATATGCAGATAACCGGTAGGACTGGGGGCAAAGCGTGTACGTGTTGTCATGTCGTGAACCGAAAAACCAAAGGACGACATTTTACGGGCTTTGCCCGCTGGCCGCATAATTAAATTGACTGGCATCAACGCATTATGATCAAATTTACGCCTGCACTGCGGGCGGTTAACTCAATGGTAGAGCACTGCCTTCACACTGATTCGAACCCAGTAGCGCCCACCAATAAATCAAACCTCTACCACTCGCTTACTCGATCAGAGGGCGCGGACGGGAAATTCCGAAACCCTGCGCGAAATCGACACCGACTTCGCATAGCTTGCCGACGATTTCATCGCTCTCGACCAGCTCTGCAATGGTTTTAACGCCGATTTTCTTGGCAACTCGATCTATGGATACCACCTTGGCAAGATCGACCGGATTACTGAGCATGTTAAGTATAGTGCCGCCATCTATTTTTAAAAACTCCACCTGAAAACCGCGTATCTGGTCAAATGAAACCGCATCTCGACCAAAACCGCTCAGGGCGACACGGCAACCGCATAGTCTGACCTGACGGATAAATTCTGCAACGCGGGGAGCATAGGCCGACAGGTCTGTTTCGGAGACTTCAAAACACAATATCGAACCGGGCATATCCAGTTCATCCAGCGTATTTTGCAGAAAACCGGGGAATTCCGGATCACCTATCGTAGCCGGGGCAATATTGATGAAATACAGGGAACCCGTATCACGATTGAGATTCTGCTGGTTCGCAGCCCATTCCAGAACATGCTGAACGACCCAGCGATCCAGATACGGCATCAATCCATTTCGTTCGGCCAGCGGAAAAAAAGCGCCCGGCGGCATGGTACTGCCTTCTTCTTCCATCAAACGAACCAGTATCTCGTAATGCGCGACCTTGCCTGACTTTAGCGGCAGCGGGGAGATAAGCTGGCAGTACAGTCGAAATTCGCCTTGTTGAATGGCCGCAATAAACTGCTTTCCTGCATCCTTGCGTCCGCCTATCTGTTCGGAAAAAGCATTAAGAAACATATCCTGATCGGCGTGTCCGTCAGCACCGGAATCGCCTGCGGGCACGGTTGCCGATTTCGCCGTTAAGGTCACATCATCCCGCCGGGTAATATCCTCGGCCAGGAAATAAAAACCTGTCACCTTACCAGTCGCATCAAATTGCGGTACATGCTCTACCCCCAGCCGATAGACCGCGCCACCGGGCATCTCCTGCAAGTGTTCATAATGCACTAGCTGTCCATCCAGCGATTGCCGCACTGCGGTAGCTATCGCCGCGTACGCCTTGGCGCCGAATATTTCCCGCATATGGCGTCCATCGATAAACTCGGCCTTCAAGTGCAACCATTCGCGGAATGCGCGGTTGTGATAACGGCAATGTCCCCCGACATCGAACAGCACGACCATCGTCAACAGCGTTTCATCGATCAACTGCAAGCGCGCCCTGGCATCTGCAATTTTCTCATCTGCGCTCTTGCGCAACGTCATCTCAAGATCAAGTTTTTCCTTGATTGATGATAATTGTGCCGTACGACGCAGCAATGCCCATTCCGAGCGCGAGGATCGCACCGCTTCGGCAAGCACCGAGGCAATGAGAATACCGGTCAGAAATGCAATCCACTGCAGACTATCCTGAGTGAGGAAAATAGTTGAAACCAGCGCGACGGCCGTAGCGATGACGGCAACGGACACAAGGTAAACCCGAACTCTGCGAAATATCCCGCCACGCATATACATTCCCCCGCGCAATTGTATGACTGCCTCAGCCTGCCCCAAATCCCGGCGAACGTGCTGCCATTGTAGCAATGACAACCCATACTCCCTATCGTTATATGCCCAAAACGGTGTGAATAAAACTCAACAACAACTTAACACTTGCGCCTGCCCGGCCGGAAATAATCGCTATTCTCGTAATAGCTCATGCAATTATTATCCGCCGACCATCCCGGCACGCCCAGCAGCGGCACCGGAGACAGCTCGCGGGTAGTGCGGCAGTTTTCAGGGTCGGCCAGATAGTCTGCCAACAGCGCATCCAGATGCGCGCTTTGCTGCGCCTGCGGCCAACTGAAAAAATCCTGCTCAACGGGGAGCAACAAACCCTGCCCCGTCATGCCGATATACGGCTGCAACGCTTTCTCGTATAAGCCGTGGCCGAACACATAGAAACCCATGCTGGCTTTAACCCGTTCTCGCCGTTGCCAGAATAGTTCAGTCCATTGAAAATCGCGCAGCAACCCGGCCAGTTCCTCGTCGGCGTAGGCCACAATTACGCCTGATTCATCCAGCAGGGTATTGGTGTCGCGCACCGCACCGCGCTGACTCGAACTCTCTAGCTCAGCGGCTTGATTCGTCAACGCATGATAGTGACGGGTGTTGATTGCCGCCTTGGCCGCAGGATAGGTCAGCCAGACCAGCGCATTGAGCAGATCGTGCCAGTTATCCTGACGGGTCTGCACTTCGCCGGTGAGATAGCAACGCGGTTCGTATTGCTGCTCGAACGCCAGACGCCCTATACCCTGTTCCACGAAACGCAGCGCACACCCCGACTGCACAGCGATCTGCCGTGCATCGAGCAGCGCGTTCAGTTCGTCCAACGTGGGAAACCGGTCAGGCGTGAGGCGTGCAATAACGGGATACAGCGGTGCGAACAGCGGCGATTGCAGCAGGAGATTCCATTCAAGGGTGGTGTTCATTCGCAGGATTTTAACCGAATCGGCACCAACAGACTGAATCAAAATCGACTATTCAGCAGCGCAAAATATTTAGTGCCTGATTACCGGTTGCTGCTGAGTAATGCAATGCATGCCGCCCCCCAGAAAATTAAGCGTTGTCGGGTCAAGCTGAATAATTTTCCGTTCAGGGAAATATTTTTTCATAATCGCCATTGCCTGCTGATCCTTTTTTCTTGTGCTTAGCGGACGACCTTTATGCCAGTATGCAGGCAACAGAATCACATCGTTGCTGATCACATAATTCAGGTAACTGGTCGCCGCAGTCAGAAAAACAGTGTCCCCAGCATTTAGCGCCGGTTCCTGTTGCCGGAACAACTCAATTTCTGCATCTGGGATTTGGTAATATTTAATGAGCAAGTCCGGTATCGGAAAATGAATGATATTGAAATGCTCCCCATTCTGATCCGTAGCTTTGCTCAACAGCGCATGATTCTCGATCATTCTGGAGGCATTAATCATGCTGATGGAATTCGCATCTCTATCCTGCACAGACGGCCATGCCAGCAACACAGTGCTGCCGTTTACAAATCGCACAAATTCATCGGTATGTCCCCCCGCCCCTCTCCCCCAGTATTTTCCGCTAATGAGGGAAAATTCATGAGGGTCTTCCGCCAAACCTTCATTGAGCCAGATAATTTTCCGCTGCCCCAGCGTCCTTAAAATCTCGTTCTCCAGTTCATTCCGGGTAAGGTGAGGATTTCGCTTAGCTGTCATCGAACTCAGCAAAATCGTACCCTTGCCGTTCACCTCGAATGCACCACCTTCGAGCACGGCTCGCGATACGATGCTGGGAAGCCCGAGTTGTAGCGCAACGACTTTATCAATTTTTCCGTCAGATAGCGCCTGCGGCGAATATTGTTCCGGAATGACATTTGCATACTCACTGTATGAAAAGTCTGCGATGGCCAATTGTCCTGCGTAGTTGGTGAGAAACAGCGGGCCCGGGTCGCGAAACCAGAAATCTGTGTGCTTCTGAATGACAATATCGATATTGTCCGGATTGAGCCCCCTCATCGTGAAATAGTCACGACCTGCGGGCAGCAGGCTTTCATCTTCGACAATCGCCTTCACCCGAACATGGGGCGCTAGCGACCGTATCATCTGATTGAGCAGCAATTCGTGAAGATTTCCTTGGGCAAAAGTCCTGAAACCGAGCCAGATCGCATCATGGCTTTCCCATTCGGCGGGATAGCTAAAAACATGCTTTGTTTCGGCAGCACACAGGGTTGAGTTCCACAGCACTAGAATAGCTATAAAAAATAAGGCTCGTTGCGAGCGTTCATACAACCACTTCATCAATGCAATTATGTTCGCAGAAAAATGAAGTCGCGCATCGGGGAAAAATAACCCCGTGCGATACAAAACCACTAATGTCGTCCCGCCGGACCCATCATCGGATTACCGGCACCACCAAAACCACCCATCGCACCACCTGCAGGCGGTGTCATCACAGGACTCATGACAGGACCCGTCGGCATCATGTCGGGATTCATGCCTGCTCCACCCATGCCGCCCATATCAGGGCCGGCCGTTCCCGGCCCGCCCGTGCCGAACCCGCCCGGCGTTTCGGGTGTGTTGACCTTTTCCGAGAGCGTCTCCTCACCACCACTGCCGCCGGTAGAGACGGATTTTTCGTCCTCAGCCTTTTTCGATGTATCAGTGCGCAGGTTTCCCCATCTGTCGAAGATAGCTGATTTCCCGGCACCGCCACCGGTCTGCACGGCAGTCTTCTTCTCGAGGTCGGCCTGCGCATCATGATCGATATGATCCCGGTTACTGGCTTTCACATTGGCCGTATCGGTCTCGCTGTTGTTAATGACACGTCCATTTACAGATGCATTTGCAGGGTCCACATCCACAAAGATATCAAAGAAACCATTTGGAGACACCTTACCGCTGATACCACCCCCAGAGCCGACTGTCAGGGACTGACTCGGCTGGCCTGAGATAGTGAGCGTGTAATTCCCTTGCGGCAGTTTTTTGAATTCAAAGGAGCCATCCTTGCCTGTCCTGACAACAGCAATGCTGCCACCGGGATTTTTACCCAGTTTGACATCGACCCCAGCGATGGGCTCCCCCTCATTTGCCAAGCCTGCGGGTTGATCGTTCCCCGCACCTTCGTTGCCGCCCTTAGTTGGCGCATCAGTACGCAGGTTCCCCCACCTGTCGAAGATGGCTGATTTTCCAGCACCGCCACCGCCTCCTTCATGATGTTTATCATCCGTTGGCCTTGGCGTTGCCACATCATCACTGGAGAATATAATACTGCCCTTATTGACCAGTTTATCAGGCCCTTCCGGCGCAATGTCGTCATCCGGCGTTGGCGATACCCCGTCATTGGCCTTGCTCGGACGTTTAATATTGTCGCGGCTGACAATGATCGTGCCCGGAGGTCCGTCCGGCTCGAGAGAGCCTGCGCCCTTATCCGGCGGAGGCACGCCATCATCTATTTTTCTCGGATACATGGTTTCTGCCGCTATTACGCCCCCGGACGACGAGACTGAGATGTTGTCCGCATTACTGACACCAAGATTTTTACCCAGCTCGTCATCAACACCCGGGATGGGCTGCCCCTCATTTGCCAGGCCTGCGGGTTGGTCGTCAATAAATACATCAAAAAATCCGTTTGGAGATGCCTTGCCGCCAATTTTTCCTTCGGGGCCGACTGTCAAGGATTTGGGAGGCATGCCGTGACTTGAAAGTGTGTAATTCCCTTGCGGCAGATTTTTGAACTCAAAGGAGCCATCCTTGCCTGTCCTGACAACAGCAATGCTGCCACCGGGATTTTTACCCAGTTTGACATCGACCCCAGCGATGGGCTCCCCCTCATTTGCCAAGCCTGCGGGTTGCACCTGCTTTCCGCCACCGGGTTTAACTACGATATCGATGCCGGGAATGGGTTCACCGATAGCCTGCGCCACAGCTCCCCAACACGCCAGCACGATGGATAAAAACACCTGTGTTTTACTGAATGGTTTCATATTCGCCGCTCCCCAGTCGATTTTTCAGCACAGTTACGGAAACAGGCTGGGCACCCCGCCCGTTCCGCCCATTGCTCCGGCGCCACCCGCTCCACCCGCACCACCCGCCGGAGGCGTAGCGAGCGGACCGGAGCCCGCTGATTGTGTCGGCGTGCCGCCACCGAAAGACTGATCGGCAGGGGGCGTGCCGACCGGTGAACCTAAGCCCCCGCTCAAGCTGCTGGCGCTGCCCGCGCTGCCTCCTAGCCCGATATTCATGCCACCGCCGAACCCGACATCCGGATTGGCAGGCTGTTCAGTTTGTGACTGCTGGCCGTTTTCGGTCTGTTCTTCTGCCACTACTGTACCGATGGATAACAGCGCAATCGCCGCAAGTGCTAATTTGATTTTCATTTTCAAATACCTTTCATCAGGGTCAAACCTGTTTCATTATGAAACGAGGCGAAAAAATTTCACGCTCAGTAGCTGCAGCTCAGACCGATCGATAACACGCGATTGGTATAGGCTGTACCGGCATAGTTGGAATCGTTTTTCATCGAGGCATAGCCGCCATTCAGATACCAGTTCTTTGACAAACGCTGAGACGCCTCAATGAACAGCATTTGCGTGGCTGTTCTGAACGGTGCGACAGTTTTGAAATCATGATTGCTGTGACTGTAGCCGAAATTGAGAAAGGTATCCTTTAAGGGCAGATAACCCAGATTAAGCCCCCAGGCATTACCGGTATTGCTGTACGAACTGAGGTTGGCTTTACTGCTCTCGTAATCCAGCACACCCTTCACCCAGACGGTTTCGGTCAGCTGATCCTTGAGTTCAAATGTCGCGCCGTACCCGCTCGAATCACGCGCGGTCTGTTTGGTATAGCGCGAAAATCCGCGTCCCATAAGCTGTGCAGACCAGGTATTGGACAGTTTCTGATACAGCCCCGCGCTGGTCATCAAGGCCGAGCTGTCGAGGTTATTGTAAACATTGTAAGTGGAAGTCATCGCGCCAAGCTGACCGATGAAGTAGCGTGTTTGTTTGTCGTTGAGCGGCGTGAAATAAACTGCACACGCGTTCAGTGTCGAATAGGAATCGCGCAACTGATTCGCCGTTGTCGGCGTATCCGGCGAACCGTTAATATTGTCATTTTGGGAAAGTCTGACGCCTGCATTCAGATTGACTTCGGCTTGAGCGCTAGTCGCCAGTGTGGCAAAAGCACCCGCCAAAAGCATGACAGGAAGAAAATCGAATCGCATCGGTATGTCCTTATCTTTAACGTTATAAAACGGAAAGACATACGCGGATTCAAGTTCGTAACGTAACAAGCCTGATAAACTTGGTACAACGCACAGCTTTGACGAAGCATACTCGCAATAAGGTTATCAGATGCGACTATATTTAGCTTAATGAAAATTAAACCGAAACCTGCTCAGATACTGACCCTGACGGCCAAACCCAGCCCCGCGATACGGTCGGCAAACGCCTGCATACGGGCAGCGGGCAATGGGGAAAGACGCGGCGCTTCCTGTTGCAATGAGGGGCGCGCCAGACCATAGAGCAGCACACCCTGCAATCCCGGCAGCCCGGCTATAAATTCGATGTAATCGTCCTCATCCTGATGCGACGGAGCCTCGCCATCCAGTGCAAACCAGCAGGTTTGCAGCCAGGTCGGGCAGGCGTTGATGGCCGCGATCAGGTTATCGCGCACCTTGTCGATACGCGCATGGGTGTCGTTGACGCGCAACATGCCCGCTTCACTGGCCCTATCCAGCTTGAACCACACTTCGCCCTGTATGCCGGCCATCTCGCGCAGGCCCAACACGACGTCAGAGCGGTGCAGCAGGCTGCCGTTGGTGATCAGCACGGTTTTCACCATTTCAGGCAAAGACAGTTCGCAGCGCACGCGGGCTATCAGTGCAATGACTTCCGCGAATTCAGCCGCGCTGGTGGGTTCGCCGTTTCCGGACAGCGCGATGTCATTGATGCGCCGCGCGCCTTCCGGGACGCGTGTCTGCATGAAGTCGCCGTGCAGCAACTCAGTTAAAAATGTGCGCAGCTCGGCTTCCAGCAGCGCCATATCGACTGGCGGCGCGGTGCCGCGCACCAGATCGGGAACCTGGCAATAGATGCAGCGCCAGTTGCAGGCATTATTGGGATTGAGATTGATGCCGACTGAGACGCCGCCGGCGCGGCGCGACACGACCGGATAAACATAGCGCAAAGCCGCGCTGTTCCGGTCATGATCGACTACATTGAGTGTCACGTTTGTCCTGATTGCAGTCGCGTGCACAGGCTCAAGCGACGGGTCGCTCAAGACTTGCCAAGCGACAAATAATTCGCCGGGTCCACCGGCTTGCCGAAACGGCGCACTTCAAAGTGCAACTTGACCAGTCCGCTTTCGCTGTCGGAGTTACCCATTTCGGCGATTTTCTGGCCGCGCGTGACACTCTCGCCTTCCTTAACCAGCAGCTGATCATTGTGCGCATAGGCGCTGATATATGTTTTATTATGCTTAATAATCAACAGCTTGCCATAGCCTCGCAGACCGCTTCCGCTGTACACCACTTTACCGGGTGCACTGGCAACAACAGACTGCCCCAGCGCACCGGCAATATCAACGCCCTTGCGATTGTCAGCCTCCGAGAAATTGCCAATCACTTTTCCTTTTGTGGGCATGCTCCATTCCAGCGCGTCATCACCGCCATCGTTTCCTGCGCTCTCTGGCTTGGTTTCAGGCCTGGTTTCCGGCTTGGGTTCTGGTACAGGCTTACTTTCGACTTTGGCAGGCGCACTGCGTTCGGCAGCAGGCGGCGGATTCTGCACCGCTTCGGCTTGTGCAACGGCCGCCTCGCTATAGGCATATTTCACCACCTTGGGCTGCTCTTTCACCAGCGATGCCGCTTGTACCTGTACAGGCCTGCTTTCAGCGACAACTGCCGTACGAGCGGGCGCTGAGAACAGATTGATTTGCTGCCCGACTTGTATCAGATTGGGATCCTGTATGCCGTTCATCTCGGCCAGTTCGCGGTAATCCAGACCATAATTGAATGCGATGCCAAACAGCGTATCGCCTTTTTGCACCACATACACTTTGGGACGACTATCCGACACTGAGAATACTCTGGCGGTATTCTTACCGGCCGCTGTGCCGCGCTCTACAATCGGCGCGCGTTGTCCGCTCGTAGCACAGCCTGCCAGGAGGGCTGCGACTGCCAGCCATGCAAGCATTCGTTTCATGTCTTTCCCATCAGCAGGGGTACAAATTTTACCGGTTCAAGCCGAGATTCGCGAAAACCGCGCTCATCACGTTCAACCAGATATAACCACTGTTCCTGGCGCCCCAAAGGCAGCACCATGCGCCCGCCTATGGCCAGCTGCTCACGCAGCGCCGCCGACATCGCAGGAGCCGCCGCCGCCATGATAATGCCATCAAAAGGAGCCCACTCAGGCAAACCCGCACTGCCGTCCGCATAACGAACATTGACGTTGCGGATATTCAAATCGCGCAATTTATTTCTGGCGCGCTCATACAAGGGTTGGATGCGTTCCATGGTATAGACTTCAGGAAAAACATGCGCCAGCACTGCCGCCTGATAACCGCATCCCGTACCGATTTCCAGCACACGCCTCATCGGTCTGCCCCCGGTATCGCGCAACACTTCGATCATGCGTGCCACGATATAGGGCTGAGAAATCGTTTGTTCGTAATTGATAGGCAGCGACACATCATCGTAGGCGCGACTGGCCAGCGCCTCGTCAACAAAAAGATGGCGCGGCACTTCATACATCGCCGCGAGCACCGCTTCATCCCGGATACCCTGATCGCGCAGGCGGTCTATCATGCGCTGCCGGGTGCGCTGCGAGGTCATGCCGATACCGTTCAGGCGCATATTCATTTTTTCTCCAGCCAGGCATTTACCGCGTCGATTTGAGCGTATTGAGTAAGATCAATTTGTAACGGAGTCAGCGAAACGCGCTGCTGCTGCAGGGCATTAAAATCAGTGCCCTCGCCCGCATCTTGAGCCTTGCCCGCTGCCCCGACCCAATAGACTGTTTCGCCATTCGGGCTCAGTGCCTTAATAACCGGTTCCGCCTTGTGCCGCTTGCCCAGACGCGTGACTTCCAGTCCCTGCAACTGATCATAGGGGACATCCGGCACATTCACATTCAGCAGCCAGGGATGGCTATGCAACTGACTGGCAAAGCGTTGCACCAGATCGCTGGCGACTCTGGCCGCCGTTTCATAATGTCGCAACTCCTTGCCCACCAGTGAAATCGCCAGCGCGGGTATGCCCAGCAAAAAACCTTCGGTCGCGGCGGCCACCGTGCCGGAATAAATAGTGTCATCGCCCATGTTCGCGCCTGCATTGATGCCCGACACCACCATATCCGGCTGATGATCGAGCATGCCGGTCACAGCCAGATGCACACAATCAGTCGGCGTGCCGTTGACGTAATAAAAACCATTGGCCGCGCTTCTGAGTTTGAGCGGTCTATCCAGTGTCAGGGAATTGGAAGCGCCGCTGCGATCCCGTTCGGGAGCAACGACCACAATATCGGCTATTTTGGCGAGATGTTCGGCCAGACATTCCAGGCCGGGTGCAAAATAACCATCGTCATTACTGATCAGGATACGCATCGGCGAAAAGATAGAGGGTATTTTTTGATATAAATTGATTGGTCAGCGTGAGAGGATTTGAACCTCCGGCCCCTACCACCCCAAGGTAGTGCGCTACCAGGCTGCGCTACACGCTGAAGCCGCAGATTATAACAGAGCAATCGGCATAATGAAGCGTTATTACGCGTCCAGAAGTGCAATGATGTTACGAATTTCGCGTCTCAGCACGGCAACGTCCAGATTATTCGCTACAACAGCCGTATTGTCCGAAATACTCTCTATTTCTGCCGAATTTCCGGTTGCACGCGCCCCATCGAGACGGTTACGTGCGCCGCTGATGGTAAAACCCTGTTCATACAGCAATTCGCGTATGCGCCTTATCAGCACGACTTCATGATGCTGATAATAGCGCCTGTTACCACTGCGTTTAACAGGATTGAGCTGAGTAAACTCCTGCTCCCAGTAACGCAACACGTGCGCCTTCACCCCGCATAATTCGCTGACCTCACCGATGGTGAAATAGCGTTTGGCGGGGATGGGAGGGAGTTCTGAATTAGGCTTGTGGGGTTCCATGATAGGACTTTTCCACCATGGTTTTCAGCTTTTGACTGGGGTGAAAAGTCACCACACGGCGTGCTGAAATCGGAATTTCCTTGCCTGTCTTGGGATTGCGCCCGGGACGTTGTGGTTTATCACGCAGTTGAAAATTGCCAAATCCGGACAATTTCACACTTTCACCCTGCTCCAGCTGTACTCGAATTTCCTCGAAGAACGCTTCTACCATATCTTTGGCTTCGCGTTTATTGAGTCCTACTTTTGAAAATAGTAAATCAGCCAGTTCGGCCTTGGTTAATGTTGTTATCACTTTCTCTCCCTTACATACGCAACTGCGCGCCGCACTTGTTCAATACATCCACCAACAGCGCCATACCCGGCTCAATCTCAGCATCTGTGAGTGTCTTTTGAGTATCTTGTAACAACACACGGAATGCAAGGCTTTTTTTGCCTTGTTCCATGCCGCGACCGCGATACACATCGAACAGCACGACCTCCTGCACATAGCTTACCGAAGCTTGCAGCATGGCATCCAGCAAGGTTTGCGCGCTGACGGACTCATCCACCACCACGGCAAGATCACGGCGCACCGGCAGGAATTTGGCAATCTCGCTCATGCGCGGCGCCCTGGACTGCATTACCGCGTCCGCCTCGATTTCAAACCATACGCAGGCTTGCGCCATGTCATATTGTTGCTGCCAGTGCGGATGCAATTCACCTATCCAGCCTATGCTTTGCTCACCGCAGAAAATTTGTGCCGAACGACCGGGATGCAAGGCAGGATGCGTCGCTACAACAAAACGCACAGACTGCGGCGCGAACAGGGCTTCTACATCAGCTTTAACGTCATAGAAATCGACTGCCCTGGCGGTTGCGCCCCACTGCTCAGGCGCCAGACTGCCGTATGCCAGTCCTGACAAACGCCGGGTTTGCACATATTTGTCTGCCGATTTGGAAAAGCACGCACCCACTTCGAACAAACGCACGCGAGACTGCTTGCGGTTGATATTGAAGCGCAAGGCGCCGACCAGTCCACCCAGCAGACTGCTGCGCATCACCGCCAGATTACTGGCAATCGGGTTTTGCAACGCGACCGGATCGGCGTTACCGCACAGTTCGCGCTCAACCTGCTCTTCGACGAAGGCATAACTGACGATTTCCTGATAATCACGTGCAACCAGCGTTTGCTGGATGCGCGTTAACGGGCGCTGCGATTCGCTGTAGGGCAACATGGTCAATGCGGCATGCGGCGCGAGTGCCGGTATGTTGTCATAGCCGTGCAGACGCGCCACTTCTTCGATCAGATCAGACTCGATCGCAAGGTCAAAACGGAAACTCGGCGGCACGACGCTGAACGCATCGCCCTTCATCACGAACTGAAACTGCAAACGGGTAAGCAGATCGGCGATTTGAGCGCATTCAAGCCGTATGCCCAACACCCTCGCCACGCGCGAGCTGCGCAGGGTAATCTCGGAACGTAGCGGCAACGCGCCGCGCACCTGAGTAATATCACCGGCATTGCCGCCGCAGATTTCCAGCAGCAATTGCGTAGCGCGCTCCATCGCCTCAAGCGTGGCGGCAAAGTCCACGCCGCGCTCGAAACGGAACGACGAATCCGTCGCCAGACCGAAACGTCGCGCACGGCCTGCGATGGCATCGGGATGAAAGAATGCTGCTTCCAAAAACACGTCACGGGTACTCGTTTCCACCCCGCTGCCCTGCCCGCCCATGATGCCCGCCAGCGCCAACACCCGCGCCTCATCGGCGATCACCAGCACCGCATCGTCCAGCACTGCCGTCTGCTCATTGAGCAACACCAGCGTCTCAACCTGGCGCGCACGGCGCACCGTAATGCCGCCCGACAGCGTGGTCGCATCGAAGGCATGCATAGGCTGACCGAGCTCCATCATCACGTAATTGGTGATGTCCACCACCGCGTTGATGCACCGCAAACCGCTGCGCTCAAGACGGCGCTGCATCCACACCGGCGTTGCGGCGGCGGCATTCACGCCGCGCACCAGACGACCGCAATACAGCGGACACGCCTCGGCATCTTCCACCTTGACCGATAACTGCTCAGTAAGCGTGACCGGATTTACCACGGTCGCAACGGACTCAAGTGCACTGCCGGTCAGCGCCGCGACTTCGCGCGCGATACCTTTCATGCCTGAACAATCGCTGCGGTTAGGCGTGAGCTTCAGGGTAATCAGCTTGTCGTCCAGCTCCAGATAGTCGCGCATCGCCACTCCCACCGGCGCATCGTCGGCCAGCAGCCACAGTCCGTCGCTCTCGGTCGCCAGTCCCAGCTCGACCGCCGAACACAGCATCCCAGACGAACTGACACCGCGCACCTTGGCCTGCTTAATCTTGAAATCACCCGGCAATACCGCGCCGATGCGCGCGCAAGGCACCTTTAAACCTGCAGCCACGTTCGCCGCGCCGCACACGATAGTCAGATTCTCGGCTTCGCCGACATTCACCTGACAGACGTTCAACCGATCCGCATCGGGATGCTTTTCCACCGACAGCACCTGAGCGATCACTACATTATTGAAGGCTGGCGCGACATCTTCCAGCGCCTCGACTTCCAGCCCGGCCATCGTTAGCACATGTGACAAGGCGTCACTGGACAAATCAGGGTTAACCCAGCTTCTTAACCAATTTTCAGAAAATTTCATCGCGGTATTCTTTAGTTAAACTGCTTGAGGAAGCGCAAATCGCTCTCGTAGAACTGGCGCAGATCATTGACGCCATAGCGCAACATCGCCAGACGCTCCACGCCCAGACCAAACGCAAAGCCCAGATATTTCTCGCTGTCGATGTTGACGTGCCTGAGCACATTGGGATGCACCATGCCGCAGCCGCCTATCTCCAGCCAGCCGCCTTTCCAGCTCATATCCATTTCAGCCGACGGTTCGGTGAACGGAAAAAATGAGGGGCGAAAACGCACCTGCAGATCATCCTGTTCAAAGAAACGCTGCAAAAAGTCCTGCACCACACCCTTAAGGTTGGCAAAACTAACATGCTCATCGACCCACAAACCTTCGACCTGATGAAACATCGGCGAATGCGTGGCATCGGAATCAACCCGATACTCGCGACCCGGCGAGATGATCTTCAGCGGCGGCTGATTGTTCTCCATATAGCGCACCTGAACCGGCGAGGTATGCGTGCGCAACACATGTTCAGGATCGATATAAAAGGTGTCATGCATCGCGCGCGCCGGATGATTTTCCGGGATATTCAGCGCGGTAAAGTTATAGAAATCGTGTTCGATTTCGGGGCCGGATGAAACCGCAAAGCCCAGCGAATGAAACAGGTATTCGATGCGTTCCAGCGTGCGCGTAACCGGATGCAATCCACCGGCACTGATGCCGCGCCCCGGCAGGGTAACGTCCAGCGATTCCGCCGCCAGACGGGCAGCCAGTTTCGCCTGAGCGATTGCATCGCGGCGCTGCTGTAGTGCCGCTTCAATCGACTGCTTGACCTGATTGATGCGCGCGCCTGCGGCAGGACGTTCTTCGTTGGACAGCTTGCCCAGCCCTTTGAGCAAGGCGGTGAGCGAGCCGTCGCGGCCCAGATATTTTGCTTTGACCTGCTCTAATTCAGCTTCATCGCTGATGACAGCGAACTGAGCTAGCGCCTGTTCGAGAATTTGTTGAAGTTGTTCCATAAAGATAGAAAAAACACCGGTCCACGAAAATCACGAAAAAACACGAAAAAAAGTTGGTGGAAAAACCACCCATACAACGCAAAAAAAGGGGGCTCATCGCCCCCCTTTTTAATTACGCAGTCAATATCCGACTGCGAGATACAGCTTATCCGGCGAGGCTGGCTTTAGCTTGCTCAACGAACTGTGCAAATGCAGGCTTGTCGAAAATAGCGATGTCAGACAGCACTTTGCGGTCAACCTGAATGTCCGCCTTCTTCAGGCCATTCATGAATACGCTGTACGGCATACCGAATTCACGTGCGGCTGCATTGATACGTGCAATCCACAGTGTGCGGAACTGACGCTTCTTCTGGCGACGATCGCGATAGGCATATTGCCCTGCTTTCATCACAGCTTGCTTGGCTACACGGTATACATTCTTGCGGCGACCACGATAACCCTTAGCCTTGGCTAAAAGTTTCTTGTGCGTTGCACGGGCGACGACTCCACGTTTTACTCTTGGCATGTTCTACTCCTTACGCGTATGGCAGCATGCGACGAACCGCTGCTGTATTGGTTGAGTGAACTTCCGTAGTACCACGCAGTTGACGCTTAGTCTTGGTCGTCTTCGAGGTCAGAATGTGGCGTTTGAACGCACATGCGCGCTTGATACTGCCGCCGGCACGAACGACGAAGCGTTTTTTTGCTCCGCTTTTGGTTTTCATCTTAGGCATAACTGCTCCTTGATTTATGGTGGGAGGTGTCTTCCGACTGGAAAAACTTGTTGACCCATACACCACTTATTTTTCGGGGATCTGCTTAAAACATCTTCCTGATCAGCCCCTGCTATCAGAAAAATAAATTCAGTTTCGAGTCGTTACTAGCTAGTTAACAGCCAAGAGGTTTCCCTCCTTGCAAACTAACATCTTACGTCTAGCGACTAACGTCTGTTTTTATTTCTTCAGTGCCGCTTTAGGCGACAACACCATCACCATCTGGCGGCCTTCCATCTTGGGAAACTGCTCGACGACGGAATACTCTTCCAGATCGTCTCTGACGCGCTGAATCAGGCGCATGCCGATTTCCTGGTGAGCCATTTCACGACCGCGAAAACGCAGCGTAATTTTAGTCTTGTCACCATCGTTCAGAAATTTGATCAAATTGCGCAACTTGATGTTGTAATCGCCTTCATCCGTACCCGGACGAAATTTAATTTCCTTAACCTGAACCTGCTTTTGCTTGAGCTTGGCTTCGTGCTGCTTCTTGCTTTCGGCATATTTAAACTTGCCGAAATCCATGATGCGGCAGACCGGCGGGTCGGCCATCGGTGAAATCTCCACCAGATCCAACTCTGCTTCGCCTGCCAGACGCAAGGCCTCTGTACTGGACACGATCCCGAGGGGCTCTTTATCTACTCCAATGAGTCGCACCTGAGGTGCAGTAATCATATCATTGAGGCGTTGTAATTTATTTTGTGCTATTGGAATGTCTCCGTCTTGGCAAAATTAAACCGTGCTTCCCGATTTGATCTCCGACTTGAAATGATCAACCAGGGCCTCCGGTGTCATTTGTCCAAGATCTTCACCACTACGGGTACGCACGGCAATCAATCTTCCAGCCACTTCCTTATCGCCGAATATCAGCTGATAAGGTAATTTCTGCAAGCTATGTTCGCGGATTTTACGGGTAATCTTCTCATTGCGCAAATCCAATTGCACACGCAACCCTGCATCACGCAATAATTGACCGATTTCACTGACATATTCTTCCTGCGCCTGAGAGATATTCATCAACACAGCCTGTATCGGTGACAACCACAGCGGGAAAGCCCCGGCATGATGTTCAATCAAAATACCGATGAAACGCTCCATCGAGCCGAGAATGGCGCGATGCAGCATTACCGGCGGTTTGCGGCTGTTATCTTCATCGACAAACTCAGCGCCCAAGCGTACCGGCAAGTTGAAATCCAGTTGTATCGTACCGCACTGCCACAGGCGATCCAGGCTGTCCTTGAGCGTAAATTCAACCTTGGGGCCGTAGAACGCGCCTTCACCGGGCTGAATCTCATACGCCAGATTATTTTGCTGCAAGGCAGCCGCCAGACCGGCTTCCGCTTTATCCCAGGTCTCATCGGAGCCGACGCGCTTTTCCGGGCGCGTTGACAGTTTGACGATCACCTCAGTAAAACCAAAGTCGCGATAAACCTCGTTCAACATCACGATAAAGCTCGATACTTCGGCTTGCACCTGCTCTTCGGTACAGAAAATATGCGCATCATCCTGAGTAAAACCACGCACCCGCATCAAACCGTGCAGCGAACCCGATTACTCATTGCGATGACAGGAACCAAACTCCGCCAGACGCAGCGGCAGATCGCGGTAACTGTGCAAGCCGTGATTGAAGATTTGCACATGGCCCGGACAGTTCATCGGCTTCACCGCATATTCGCGATTTTCGGACGCCGTAGTGAACATATTGTCGTGGTAATTTTCCCAGTGCCCGGATTTTTCCCATAGGGTCTTATCCATGATGGCCGGGGTACGCACTTCCTGATAATCGTGCTCGCGGAATTTGGCGCGCATGTATTGTTCGACTTCCTGCCACAGCGTCCAGCCCTTGGGATGCCAGAAAACCATACCCGGCATCGTGTCCTGCATATGAAACAAATCCAGTTGCTTGGCCAGCTTGCGATGGTCGCGCTTTTCCGCTTCTTCCAGCCTGAACAAATAAGCGTCCAGCTCTTCCTTTTTCGCCCAGGCCGTGCCGTAGATGCGCTGCAGCATTTCAGTCTTGGAGTCACCGCGCCAGTAGGCTCGGGCGAGCTTCATCAGCTTGAACACCTTGAGCTTGCCGGTCGATGGAACGTGCGGGCCGCGACACAAATCGGTGAAATTTCCCTCGGTGTAGAGCGACACATCCTGATCGGCCGGTATAGATTCAATGATCTCGGCTTTGTAGTGCTCGTTAATACCCTTGAAATAGGCAACCGCCTCGTCACGCGGCAACACCGTGCGCGTCACCGGCATATCCTGTTTGCACAGTTCCGCCATGCGTTTCTCGATAGCCAGAAGATCCTCAGGAGTAAACGGGCGATGGTAGGAGAAATCGTAGAAAAATCCGTTTTCGATCACCGGCCCTATGGTCACCTGAGCATCGGGAAACAATTCCTTTACGGCATGCGCCAGCAGGTGAGCAGTAGAATGACGGATAATTTCGACACCTTCTTCATCCTTGCCGGTAATGATGGAAAGCGCGGCATCCTGCGCTATCAGGTAGGACGCGTCCACCACCCTGCCATCGACCTTGCCGGCCAGCGTAGCACGCCCCAGACCCGCACCAATACTGAGCGCCACATCAACAACCGTAACGGGCTGCTCAAAGCTGCGCTGCGAACCATCTGGCAAAGTAATAATAGGCATTCTGTTTCTTTCAAATTAACTGATAACGACGCCTCGATTCGGGCAGCGGCGAATTGTCCCACAGTCGCTCCCCAATCAGCAAGCAAACCCAGCCACTGGCGCAATTCTGGCTTTAACAAATCCCATGAATAAATCAACCTTTCCCTAATGCCCGAATCAGCACCAACCTTATTCCTCATCGCTCCCTCGCCGCCTCGTGGAACGCCCCCGACACAGGCGACAGCAAATATTCAAGAATGGTGCGTGTACCCAGATGTATCTCTGCGGTGACCTGCATCCCCGGCGTGAGGCTGTGACGCACGCCATCGGCGACCAGTTCTTGCGCCTTGAGGTCGATCAGTGCGCGGTAGGTAAAAGGCTGTCCGTTACCGTGTTTATTGACGTGCGTACCGGATTGACCCGCAGCTTCCCGTGGAGCATCGCTGGCATCGGCGCTCAGATTGGTGACTTGCCCATCTATCATGCCGTATTTCTGGAATTGGTAAGACACCAGTTTGAGTTTGACGTGTTCGCCAATGTGAATGAAACCGACATCCTGATTGCTGACCCACACTTCAGCACGCAGGATTTCATCGTTGGGCACAAGCGTCATCAGAATCGTGCCGGGACTGATGACTGCGCCGACGGTATGAGTGGCAAGGTCTTTGACTATGCCGTCCTGCGGAGCTTTGAGTTCATGTAATGCACGGCGGTATTGCTGTTTGACCAGTCCCTGTTCGAGCTTCTCCAATTTGACACTGATGTCGGCGCGTTCGGATTGTAGTTGGCGGTGGTAGTCGGCGATGATCTTGTCGCTACGCTCGCTGCTCTGTAGCAGCGTGGCTCGAGCGGCGGCGATGATGTGTTGTTGCGATTTGAGGTCTTGTTCTTTTTCGATACGCTCGCGGGCTTTGTCTGTAGCAGACAATTGGCTGACGTAGCCGTCCTTGACCAGATCATGATAAGCATTTTCCTGAGCACGGTAGTGCGGCAATATTTGCATCAGTTTGCTGCTGATGGCTTGCGCCGATGACAGTTCGCTTTGCGCCTTGTTGTGCAGAGCACGTTCTTCCGCAAGTGCCGTTTTCAGTGCTTTGCGGTTGGCAATGTATTGGTTAAGTACTGTATTGAACAGCTCAAGCTTTTCTTCCGGCTGACGCTCGAAGGGCTTGTGGGTCAGTTCGGCGTCGATGCGCCGCAGGGTGATTTGCTTACCCATATAGTCAGAGCTGATTTCCTTGCCATCTGCATCGGTCAGCGTGCTATCCATGCGCATCAGCACCTCTCCGGATTTAACATACTGCCCCTCGCCCACAAGGATTTCGCGGATCACCCCTTGTTCGGAGGGTTGAACGATCTTGAGGTAACTTTGCGGCAACAGCTTGCCTTCCGCACTGGCGACGATATCAAGCCTGCCAAAAATCGCCCAGAGAATCAGCAAGCTGAGCAGTGCGAACAGACTATACAACACTGCACGAGCGAACGGTCTGGGCGGTTGTGCCTGAATGCGCAACAATCCCGGCGAGAAATCGAGCGGATCAACTTCAGTGAGTTGCGGCTTCCAGTGCTGCTTGTCTCGCACAGCGTGCTCTTTTGTCAGGTTATTTGTTTGCATTGCACTCACCTGATGTTGATCACTGCTGATTTGGATTCACTTCGGGCATACCAAAGTTCAGCACCTCGTCCACCTGCAAGACTTTGGGCAGATGGTGGGTTATGAACAACATGGTGACACGGCCCTTGAGTTTATTGACGGTCCCGGCAAGGTGTTCGGCATTGGCCTGATCCAGACTGCTGACAGCCTCGTCGAAAATCAGCACACGCGGGCGTTTAAGCAGCGCGCGGGCGATGGCAATACGCTGACGCTGCCCGCCGGACAGACCAATTCCATTCTCGCCCACGGCAGTCTGATAGCCCTGCGGTAATTGCTCGATGACCACATGAATCTCTGCCATCTGACAGGCACTGACGATCTCTTCAAAACTGGCGTGAGGGTTGGCCAGTTGCAAGTTTTCATAGAGAGTCCCGGAAAATAGCCGCGTCTCTTGCGGCACGACGCCGAAGTTGGCGCGCAGTTCATTAGCGGCAAGGTGGCGAATGTCGTAGCCATCGAGCAGAATGCTGCCGTCATTGGGCCAGTAGAAGCCTTGCAACATCTTGCCCAAGGTACTCTTGCCGCAACCGGACGGCCCCATCAGCACGGTGAGCTTGCCGGGCATCAAAGTCAAATTGAGGTTGCGGTACAGGTAGGGCAGTGTTTCGTTGTAACGGAAGCTGACATCCCTGAGTTCGACGCGCCCACCCGTACCGCCACGCGCACGCGTCGGCACCATCGCATGGGGTTCGGCGGGGGCATCCATCAGGTCGCCCAGCCGTTTGATGGCAATGTCGGCCTGCTGAAATTCCTGCCACAAACCAGCCAGACGCAGCATGGGTTGACTCATGCGCCCGGCGAACATCTGGAACGCAACC
>JAURZN010000077.1 GCA_030653355.1 Gallionella sp.
TGGCTGCTCACCAACCTGCCCGCTTCAGCCGCACCCGCCAGCAGCGAAACTTTCGCTGGCATCATCGGAACCTGGCTGCACCCGCTATTCGCACCCATAGGCATCAACGAACAACTCACCATCGCTCTGCTGTTTGGTTTCGTCGCCAAGGAAATCGTCATCGGCTCGCTCGCCGTGATCTACGGCCTGTCAGGCACAGCACTCGGCGGCGCGCTCGCCCAGCAACTGGATTGGGTGCAGGCCTACAGCTTCATGCTGTTCACCCTGCTCTACACTCCCTGTTTGTCCGCCATCGCCACTCTGAAAAGCGAATCCAAGCACAGCGGCTACACCCTGTTTGCCATCATCTGGTCGCTGGCACTGGCCTGGCTGGTCAGCTTCGTGTTTTATCAGGGAGCAAGGGCATTGGGCTACTAGCCTCATTTAGAAATTTTGAATCAGTAGGTTAGCGTGACAATCAAAGAATCGTTGTAAGCCCCAGGGGGCACAGCCTGACTGACGGGAATTCGGCCATAAACCGTGTAATTTCTGACATTTTTCCCTGCTATGGATGCATAGCCATCCACAACGATACCCGTGCCCACATTACCATCCCCCCAGATCGTAGTGCGTGCAGCATTGAGATACAGGTTGTAATTCAGCGCATAAGGCCCGTATATCATCTTCCTGGACACAAACGAACCGCTGCTCCCCGCATTGATCGCGAGCGTATAGCTGATGTCCGGCCCCACGCCCCCATCGCAACTGACTGCGATATTTCCAGCAGCCTCTAACGGCGTGTAACTGGCTGGGGAATAGGCGCCAAAAGCAAAATTTTCGATGGCCAGCGTGCAGTTCGCCTGCGATGAAAGCGGAACGCTCAGCAGGATCACTCCCAGTATCATTTTCATGGCCGGATTCCTTTACAGACTATGGGCCCGATGTGCGGCAAAGGGCCGGGGTTCTCAGGCAGGTTAACTTCAACCTCGCACGTTTGACCGTACCAGCTCGCTTTTACCCTGTTTTTCTTGTTAATCCCCGTCAGATAGGCTTCACCTTGAAGAGCAACCTGAAACTCCTCAGGATTGCCTTCAATGATGAGTATCGTTCCATTCGGCAAAGGCTCTCCGTTTTCGGCGACCAGCTTGACCAGCGCACCGATGGTGAGTTCGACGGAGAACTTCAAACTTACCCCGCTGTGATAACGTGGAACAACTTCCGCTTCCGTCCTCTCGATCTGCGCTTCCATAGGCAAATCATCCGTATCTATCCGAATTTTGTTTTTTTGATAGGACATAAGGCCGGGTAAAATAGCATAGCCCCGACTATCGGTACGCGCGGCCAGTTGCCCGTTCAAATAAACCGGAACATCAGCGTAGTCAGCAACCTGAGCCACGACAAAACTGTCGTAAGAGCGTTGCGAAAAATGAAGCCTGCCGTCCATGTATGCCACGCTGCCGTTCGCGCTCATACGGTAGCTGGTCTGGCCCGGGATTCGCCCTGCATCCAATGTATAGGTTCCATAATCAGTACGAAGTGTGATTCCAGCATCCTCGCGCTGCCCCTGCCCGCCTCCCACCAGCGCCCGAAGACCAAACTGAGGGCCTATGCCCATGGGCGGATTTTTCTGCACCATTACCGAGCCGTCAATTTTCCCCTGCTGTGACGAGAAATTGCTGCTGGCGAAAATTCCGTTATCGAGCGGATAGGACAAAAACAGATTCGCCATCGGATTCGGTTGCCCACTCAGCGAGGTATATACCGACAGACTGACTGAAACCTTCCGGCCCAGTGTTTTTGTATAACTGGCAGTGATGGCTTCAGTCCGCTGCGGATTAAAGTTCCTCATATAAGTGTAATTAATGCCAAATGATCCCATTTTCGTGGGAAAGCCCAAGGTTGCCGTATATTGCTTGGATTGACCCGGCAAGCCAGAACCAAGTTGTATGAAGTTATTACTGGCAAACTGGCTGCGCAGGCCGAAACTGATTCCACCAAACGTCTGGCGATCCAGACCCAGCAACAGAAAATCGCCACTTCCCCTGTGGCTATTACTCACAGCAACAGCAGCCGTCAGCGCAATGGGTATGGGCGGAATATAAGTTGCGGAAAACCCTGCCGTTTGTTGGTCAAGCAGTGCCTCGGCGCGCCACTCGGCGGTCAATTTATCACTTAACCCTTTTCTTTGTGTCCACACCGCCATCGGATGCCCATAGGCAGCATTGTCTATCCCGAAATTATTGCGTGCAAAACCCATTTCTATCGTGTAATCCTCTACCCCGGGGCGCAACAAGCTGGGGGTCACATAAAAGGGCTGGGTGATGACTTGCTCTCGCCCCAGCATATCCTTAATCACCAGCCTAGCCTCACCTGAACCGGTAATAAAAGGAATGTTGTTGAGCTGAAACGGGCCCGGCGTGATGGTCTGACTCGACTGTTTAAGACCGTTGATATAGACTTCAGTGGTGCTGGGCAGCGCAGCTTCTCCCGCGAATTTGGGCAGTGGAATAGTGACAAACACCGGCTGGGTGGCAAAGTTGGTACCAAACTGAAAGCCTCCATATTTTACCGGACGCCCCCAAACCCCGCTCCTGCCGGTGTTGTCGCCAAATTTCAGGCTTTGCCTTTCTTCTGCGAAATCTCTGACCCAGTTTGTTTCGAGCCTGATCAAGCGGGTCGCGGTGTTGGCATCTTGCGAATTGTTGTAAAGATTCTGACCGCTGAAGCTGCTCAATCCTGCCCCAAGACGATTAAACACCCCTAGCTCGAATTGCCCGTTAAGTTGCGTCTGGTTTGAGAACGTGGAACTACCACTTGCGCCGTAAAGGTCGTAGTTGGCATAGCCGCCTGCTTCAGGCGGACTCAGCACGCTGTTTTCAACCTGGGTAGCAAAGATGGCAGGTTTGAATGCAGAGGGGGAAAATTCCAGCAAAATCTCTTGATTGCTTTCGTCAAACTTGTACTTAAATCCGCCAACATCCTTGAGTGGGTAATATTCTGCATTCTTGGCACTGATTGGGACGGAATTGGCCTGACTCAATCCCCAAGCCTCAAAATCTTCTGCTCTGGCAAAATAGCCGCCTGATTTTGAATACAGAATTTGTCCCATTCCCATATCCTGACCATTCACCTTGATCGCGTATAACTCCAAAGAATATTGATCATCCTCGGCAAGTGCGGGCATTGCCAAGAGCAAAGAGAAAAATAAACCATACCAGAACCTGTGGTATGGTCGATTTAGCCACAACATTTCAGGCATGCATGTACATAATCACTCAGGCTTGACCTCGGTTTCAACACCTGGCGGTGCGGTATCCGATTTGATCATCACCCGCAAGGGTTCGTTATTCCATGGCTTATCCGTTTTAACATTCCACGTATAAGATTGTTCCGGAAGAATATAAACCATCATCGATTGGTTCGCCGCCAGGGATGATCCATCAGGCAAATTGAGGTTGATTCCCGTAATCTGGATATGCGCATTCCCTGAATTGGAGAATGTCAACCTGACAGTTTTGGCATCAACAGATTCTGCTTTCCATTTCAGTTCAGCTTGAGCCTTGACACCTGTGGGTGCAATAAAAACGGGTAAAGACATGTGCAGCGCAATTCCAATGCCTGACTCGCCCGGTTTACGCGGAGGGGGTACTTCCCAAAGAAATAAGCGATATGCACCCTCCCTGTTTGCATCGGGTTTCTTCAGATTACCGATACGAACAACCTGTCTGGATTTGGGTTGAACCTTGAAAATAGGCGGCGATACGACTAAATCACCCGTAGGAATGATTAAATCATCCTTGCCTTTTTCTTGTGACCAGGAATTAATCGTTGCCTGTATCGTCAACAATTCATCACTATAATTTTCCACGACCACCGTTCCTGATTTAACCTTACCGTCAAGGTAAACTCGGACCGGGTTTACAGAAAATTCAGCGGCATACACATTGCTGACGAAAAAAAAAGCGGCCAGAAACGCAACTCCGGCCGCTAAATTGCAAAACTTCATATCGTACGCCTTAATTTATATCACCTTGGTTGTTGTATCAGTATGTCAAAGTAGCGGAAAGCGTATCGCTGTAAGCCCCAATGACAGCTGCTTGACCAAGAGGAATTCGACCGGCATACGTAAATGTCTGAATGACACCGTTACCCGTAGCGGAGCGAGCCGCTCCGGTACCATTGCCCGAACTATCCCCCCAGAGGTTTGGCCCCCCTGGAATATCCTGAGCAACGGAATAGCTGAGGAAGCTTGTACCGTTTTGTAACGCACGCCACCCCGGCCAACTCCCGCCAAGATGTAAACCCGGGTTTATGGACATGGTATATGGCGTACCGCTTGTGCAAGTGGCGCTTACCGTATTAGTTGCATCCACGTTGGTTGGATTGTTGTTTTGGTATGCTGCAAATCCGAGGCCACCAGCAACAGTAAAGGCGCTGCAACTGGCTGATACCGTCGAACTCACTCCCATCGCTCCAACCGCAACGATAGTTGCTGCCTGTGCGCTACCAAATCCTAAAGCCAGTGCAACAGCTGCGACGATTTTTAATGTATTAACGTTTTTCATGATCATCTCCTTTAAGAAAAATCAACTTACAGAAAAAACTTCTGAAGTTCGTAATAAATTTGCGGCAAACACCTTAAATCAATCTTCTTGTCATTGATCAACAACTGCTCAATGCGACGATTGAAATGACTATTTGCTTTTCACGTCACCGCCAGTAATTCGGTCGGTGATGTAGCAAACTTTTTATCGATGGTGGATTATGCGCAGACCAAGCAGCATGCCACCATCAGAGAAAGATGATTTTTCTGTAAGGGAAGGATAATAAAATTAGGAATTTTCCTATTAGGCTGATTGACTTTAATTGTGAAAACCGCGATAGGCGCACCGTTGCGCTTGCGGCTGTCTGGCGGCATTGGCCATGCAGCGGTGATAAATGCAAAATTTTTCAGGTAGTCAAGACAACGCTTTTGACCTGGGCGAAAACGTGCATACCCACAAAGAGATCAAGCAGATCACTAGAGCGGCGCGTGATGCGCGACAGCAGCACATGTTCATTGCCAAGCATCATGCGCACCAATGTCTTATCGGCCCCTTCGTCGCGAATCTCGCTGATGCGCGCGGCAAGGATATTGCTGATAGTGGAGCCTTGCGGCGCTGTCGTGGCGATACTCACATCGCGCGCCAGCACACGGGTGCGCACGCGGCTGCCGGTTGGCTGATACACCCGCCCCACCCACAGACTACCGCCGGAAAAATCCAGTCTGGTCAGGTGATAGGCCTCGTCGTGCTGCGCCACAACTGCCTCGATCACCACCCCCGCATCGTCGAAATGGGCGGTGGGCAAATCCAATCGCGCGAGGGTCTCTCCCAGCGGACCGCTGGCAATGACGCGGCCTTGCTCTAGCAGCACCAGATGATCAGCCAGCCTGACCACTTCATCCAGCGCATGACTGACGTAGAGCAAGGGCATGGAAAGTTCGTGATGCAGGCGTTCCAGATAGGGAATGATGTCCTGCTTGCTGGCCGTATCTAGGGCTGAAAGCGGCTCGTCCATCATCAGGATTTGCGGACTGGCGAGCAGCGCCCGACCGATAGCCACGCGCTGACGTTCGCCACCGGACAGTTCTGACGGATCACCGCGGTCTATCAGCTGCCCCAGCCCCAGCCATTCGACCACCTGTTCGACCTGCACACGACGTTCGCCTAACGGGATGCGCTTATAGCCGTATTCCAGATTAGCGCGCACGGAAAGATGCGGGAACAGGCTGGCTTCCTGAAACACGTAACCCAGCGGACGGCGATGGGTGGGCAGAAAGGTGGTTTTATCCTGCCACACCTCGCCATCCACATGTAGTGAGCCGCTGGCCCGCTCCAGCCCGGCGATACAGCGCAGCAGCGTGGTTTTACCCGAGCCGGATGGGCCGAACAAGGCGGTCACACCCTGGCCAGGAAGTTGCGTATCCACATCCAGTGTAAATTCAGGACGTGCCAGCTTGAAACAAGCGCGGATCAT
>JAURZN010000102.1 GCA_030653355.1 Gallionella sp.
GCCGAATCGTCATTGAAGGCGCCGGTAACTTGCAGGTCTATGGATGTCACCCGCACGGGTTCGCCGGGTTCGATGGTGAGTTTGACCAGATATTTTCCCGGCTTGCCCGTCATCTTCGCCGCTATCAGGGGCGAATAGAAACCTTCGGTGGCGAGGAATGCGCGTATTTGTTCAGGCGCGAGACGAACCAGTCGCTGTAGTTGCGCCTCATCCATGCGTTCGCTGCCGCGCCAGCGGTAGAGGTCGAGGTGTTCCTGCATCAGATTACGCTGCTCAGGCGGAATCTGTAGCTCGATGTCATAAGCTGCGAGCGGCTGCCCCTCAGACGCAAAATCAGGCTGGGACAGGACCAGCAAGGCCAGACTGCACAGAGATGCCAGAACCGTGAGTGCTGGTGGTTTCATGGATTGCTTGTCCTTGCGTGAGTTGCCAGGAAGTACCACCTTATGCGCGCTGTTTGATTAGCGCCGGATTAAATCCGTTCCAGCACCGCCGCGAAAAAACCGTCCGTGGCATGCAGGTTGGGACGCAGTTCCAGATAATCGCCCATCTCCATCGGGATTTTCTGTTGTTGCAATATTTCACCGGCTGGGCGCAGCACGAAATCGGGATGTCCCGCCATGAAGGCCTCGACGATTTGCTGATTTTCTTCCGTCAGTATGCTGAAAGTCGCATAAACCAGACGACCGCCCTTCTTCAATAAACGGCTGGCCGAAGCCAGAATAGCGCTCTGTTTCTGGTTTAACTCGGTAATGCTCTGAGGCGACTGGCGGAATTTCAGGTCCGGATTGCGGCGCAACGTGCCCAGCCCGCTGCACGGCGCGTCCACCAGTACGCGGTCGATTTTACCGGACAGGCGTTTTACCTTGAGATCGTTCTCGTGCGCGATCAGCATGGGCTGAATGTTTGAAGCCCCCGAGCGTTTCAGGCGCGGCTTGAGATTCGCCAGACGTTTTTCGGAGACATCCATCGCGTACAAACGGCCTTGCGAATTCATCAGTGCGGAGAGCATCAGCGTTTTGCCGCCCGCTCCTGCGCAGAAATCCACCACCATGTCGTTGCGCTTGGGGGCCAGCAGAAATCCCAGCAACTGGCTTCCTTCGTCCTGCACTTCGACTTTGCCCGTCGTGAACAACTCGTCCTTGTTCAGCGGGATTTTTTCCTTGAGGCGGATACCGATTGGCGAATAAGGCGTAGCCGTCGCGTCGATGTTCTGTGCCTGCAGTTGCAGCAACACTTCCTCGCGTTTTGCGAGCAAGGTGTTGACGCGTATATCCAGCGGCGCCCCCAGTTGCATGGCCTGCCCCAATGTGAGGATTTCTTCGTCAGAATACGATGCGCGCATCTTTTCGATCAGCCACTCGGGCAATTCGGCCTGAATCGACAGTGGCTGGCCTTCATATTGCACGCCTTTGGCCGTTGCCAGCCATTCCGCCTCATCACGCTTTAAAACAGGCTGGATTTCGCGCAGATTATAACCGCCGAACTTGACCAGATAGGCCAGCGCCATGCGGCGCGGTGTAGCTTTGCCGTCACAGGAAGCTTCTAAAATCAGGCGGTGGCGCAATACGCCAAAGGCGGTTTCGGCGACCAGTGCGCGTTCATTCGAGCCTATGCGCTCGTTCTTGAAGAAATAGCGCAAGGTGGTGTCGGCGGGATGTTCCAGCGGCAAAATGGTGCGCAGCGCGAGGATGACGAGGTCTAAGCGGTATTCAGTGATAAGCATGACAGGTTTCGTTTCATTATTCAGGGGCGGAGTTTAACAGAACAGCTTGCAGCTTGTAGCTTGTAGCTTGCAGCAAGATTTTATTGCTACCCGCTACCCGCTACCCGCTTATTCGTCGGATACCCGGATGTCGGAAATAACCATTTCACCGGCAATACTGCCATTTCTGTCAATTTGTCGTATTTTGACGGGCAGCAAACGATATTCCAGTCCCAGCCAGATATCCACTCTTTCTTCGCCGGGGGCGTGGACTTTGCGCAGCGGAAGGGCACGAATAAGGCCAATGCCGGTTTGGAGTCGCTCTTCCTCACCAATGGCCAGTTCATAGCTTTCCAGTTTCTTGCCATTGCTGATATGCAGGGTCAGCGTGGGCTGATTCAGCGGCAATTGCGAGAATTGGTACAAAAAACTGAGAATGTCTTGCGTCTGTTCAGGCAGCATGGAATGGTTGCCGTTGGAGAAGGCCAGCTTGCTGTTTTCCCAGTCGAATTGGGCGGTAATTGCCTGATTTCCTTTCGCGGTAACCCGGCTTTCGCTGAACGCATCGGGGCGCAGTCCCAGTGCGCTGACCGTGCCGCTGCTCCGTTGCGTCATCTCGAATGTCTTGAAGAAACTGGCGATGCCCGTGGTGTTTACGTCCACTTGCAGGGTGTAACCGTTATCGTCGTCGATTTCCAGTCGGTGCCGCGCTTCACCGATCGCGAAATCCGTGCCTTTGTAAACGATGTAGGTCAGCTGTGCATGCCTGGGTAGCGGGGGAGTGTTGCGCTCAACTGCGGGCGTCTCCTCAATCGCTGGCGCTTCCTCCACGATCGGTGTCTCCTCGGCCCCCTGCGTAGCGGCTTCCACGGGTGCGGCCGGATGTTCCGCCACAGCTACAGGCTGGCTGATGACGGGTGCGGGCGGCAGTGTGGCGGGCGGTTTGGGATGAGGCTTGGGATGAGGCTTGGGAACGGGTTTGGGCGCCGGTTTGGGCAGCGGCTCCAGTCTGGCGATGAGCGGCGGCAGCAGTTTTTCAGCGGGTTCGAGTTCAATCAGCACGGGTCCGAATAGCAGTGCAGCGTGTATCAGCAGCGACAAGACAATAGCCAGTACGACTCTTGCGGCAGGCTGATCTAGGTGCAACAGGCGGGTGAGGGACATGCGCAGTCAGGCGGTCACGGCGTGATGTGCAGCGTACTCAGTATTTGCGTGAACTGATCGCCGTTAGCGTCGGTGATGATCATCTTGCAGGGCAGGTTGTGTTTTTGTGTGGACAACCAGATTTCAGTGCGATTTTCGCCCGGTTTGCCCTGGCTATCGAGATACAGGCTGTCGAACTGTCCGGCCGGGGTATCAATTTTTTGCCGGGGGCCAATTGCGTAGTGATAGTTGTCCAGTTTGCTGCCGTTAGTCATGGCGAAACTTAACGTGCTGTCAGCCTCAAGCTGAAGGAACATGAATTGATACATGGCACTCAGTCTGTCCTGCGTGCCGACTGGCAGGGTGAGTGGCGTGCGTTGTGCCTGATGTATCAGGTTGATTTTTTCTGCCGCCCAGTCGAATTCAGCCTGACTGTTCTTTTTAGGATTGTCTTCACGTTTGTACACGAAGTGTTGCGGGCGCAGCCCCTGTTTGTCGATTAGTCCGCTGCTGCTGAGGTAAGTTTTTCCGGGTTTGAATACGGCCAGCAAGCCGAGTGGCGTGGTGCTGCTGCTCAGCGTGTAGCGATCTTTGGTGCGTGTATAGGTTTCGTCTATCTTGCCGATTTTTATGCCACGACTGAATACTTCGTAGCTCGCTTGCACCCTGTCAGGCGGCGCGGCATAGACCGGGGTGGACAGCATCAGCCACGCCAGGGTTTGCAAAATCCACTTCATATTTACTCCAGTGCGGGTGAAATCAAGGCCAGGCCGGCCTGATTGCGACTGCGGTTTATGACCTTGCCGTCTTCGCTTAGTTCAATTTGGCCGGCGCACAGCCAGCGTACGGCTTGCGGAAAGACAAGGTGCTCTTCATGTAATACACGGGCGGACAAGGTGTGCTCGGTATCGTCTGCCAGTACGGGGATGGCAGCCTGGATGATGATGGGGCCATGGTCGAGGTCGGTCGTGACGAAATGCACGGTGCAGCCGTGTATCTTCACGCCGTCTTGTAGTGCGCGCGCATGCGTATGTAGTCCGGTATAGGACGGCAGCAGCGAAGGATGAATATTGATCAAGCGGCCTTGATAATGCATCACAAAATGGCTGGTCAGGATGCGCATGAATCCGGCAAGGATCACAAAATCGGGCTGGAAGCTGTCAACAACCTGTGCCAGCGCGGTATCGAAACTGCCGCGGTCGGGATGCTCGCGATGTGCTACCACCGCCGTCGGAATGCCGTGCGCCTGTGCAAAAGCCAGTCCGCCCGCATCGGCGCGATTGCTGATCACCGCCGCGATGCGATAGTTGGCGTTAGCAGTTAGCAACGCCTGCATATTGCTGCCGCGTCCGGAGATGAGAATGACGATGTTTTTCATGGGAATAAGGCGGGAAGTGGTGAGTGGTGACTGGAATGGCTCGGCTTCAGCAGATAGTGTGGCGTTTCCCCACTATCTACTTACTACTAACCACTTACCTTGTTCATTGTACCTGCGTCTGATGCTCATCGCCGTTCCTTGCACGTATCACGCCGATCTTCGTGACGGTTTCGCCCGCTGTCTGCAACTGGCTGATGGCCTGAGCTGCATCGGCCTGTGCGACGATGACTACCATGCCGATACCGCAGTTGAAGGTGCGATACATTTCCTGTTCAGCCACGCCGCCTTGTTCACGCAGCCAGTGGAACAATTTGGGCATCTGCCAGGATTGGTTGTCGATGTCTGCGACCACGTTTTCAGGCAGCACGCGCGGCACGTTTTCGGTGATGCCGCCGCCGGTGATGTGCGCCATGCCCTTGATGGTGAGGGTCTGCATCAGCCCGAGCAGCGGTTTCACATAGATGCGGGTAGGCGCCATGATGACGTCGCTCAGGGTGCGCTCACCGTCGAATCGTGCGAAAAGATCAGGTTTGCTGCGTTCGATGATTTTGCGCACCAGCGAGTAGCCGTTAGAGTGCGCACCGTTGGAGGCCATGCCCAGCACCACATCGCCAGGCTGGATGTCGCTGCCGGTGATGATGTTGGCTTTTTCCACCACGCCGACGGCAAAGCCGGCCAGATCGTATTCGCCTACCGGATACATGCCCGGCATTTCAGCTGTCTCGCCGCCAATCAATGCACAGCCCGCCTGTTCGCAGCCGTGGGCAATGCCCTTGATGACTTCGGTTGCCGCAGGCACATCCAGCTTGCCGCAGGCAAAATAATCGAGGAAGAACAGTGGTTCTGCGCCCTGTACCAGGATGTCGTTGACGCTCATACCGACCAGATCGATGCCGACGGTGTTATGGATGTTCAGCTCAAAGGCCAGTTTCAGCTTGGTGCCGACGCCGTCGGTGCCGGAAACTAGTACGGGCTCTTTGTACTTCTTGGAGATTTCCACCAGACCACCGAAGCCGCCGATGCCGGAAAGCACTTCCGGGCGCATGGTGCGCTTGGCATAGGGCTTGATGTTTTCGACCAGCTGGTCGCCTGCATCCATGTCTACACCGGCGTCCCGATAGGAAAGTCCTGCGCTTTGCGCGGCGGAAGAAGTGTTATTTGGCTGGTTCAAGTTGAGTTCTCGCTTTCTTCAGGATAAAGTGCTGGACAATTTTGTCGCGAATTTTACCTTAAATGACTATATCCCGCTTTGCTGCCGTGCAGTGGTCGCTGTTTGTCGGACTGGCTGTGCTGTTGTTATACCTGCTCAGCCCTATTCTTACGCCGTTTGTGGCGGCAGCTATTTTTGCCTATATCTGCAATCCGCTGGTGCAGCGGTTGTGTGCGTTGAAAGTGCCGCGCACGCTGGCGGTGGTGATGGTGATGGTCGCGCTGTTGTTGCTGTTGTCAGGTTTGCTGCTGATTATGCTGCCGCTGCTGGAAAAGGAAATCAGCCTGTTTGCGGCACGTTTGCCTGACCTGATCGAGGCCGCGCGCGTGCGCCTGTTGCCGCAGCTGCAACAGTGGTTTGGCACGGAATTGCAATGGGACAGCACGGCGCTGAAAGATTTGCTGATGAATCACTGGAAGAGTGCGGGCGGGGCAGCTAAAAGTTTACTGCCCTGGCTGGGTAGCAGTAGCGGCGCAATTCTGGCTGTGCTGGTTAATCTGATGCTGATCCCGGTGGCGATGTTTTACTTGTTGCGCGATTGGAACGTCCTGCTTGCACAGTTGGATGGGCTGGTTCCCCGTCACTGGCATGCCAGTGTCCGTGAAATAGGGGGAGAGGTGGATTGCGTGCTGGCGGAATTTCTGCGCGGACAGATTTCCGTGATGTTGCTGATGAGTGCCTTTTACAGTGTGGTGTTGTGGATGGTAGGCCTGGAGTTTGCACTGCCCATCGGCATCGTCGCCGGTACGCTGGTGTTTATCCCTTATCTGGGCATGATTATCGGCCTGCTGCTGGCTACGCTCGCGGCAGTGATGCAATTCACGGAATTTTCCAGCGTGTTGTGGGTATGGGCGGTATTCGGTGCGGGGCAATTGATCGAAGGGACGCTGGTCACGCCCTGGCTGGTCGGTGAACGCATCGGCCTGCATCCGCTGCTGGTTATTTTTGCCTTGCTCGCCTTTGGTCAGCTATTCGGCTTCTTCGGCATACTATTGGCCTTGCCGATGTCTGCGATTTTGCTGGTCGGCCTGCGCCACGGCAAAATATGGTATTTGTCCAGTCGCATGTATCAAAAATAATGAATCAACTATTGCTCGACATTACGCCACACTGGTGGCCGACCTTCGATAATTTCGTGGCGGGCGCCAATCAGGAATTGCTCTCGGTGTTACAACACGCCCTGCTCGGCGACAGCCGTGAGCGCTGTATCTATGTGTGGGGGCAGACCGGCAGTGGTAAGAGTCATTTGCTGCAAGCCTGTGTGAGCGCCGCACAAAATTCGCATTGCAGCGCTATCTATGCGCAAGCCAAGGTGCCGCAAACGGCTGAGGTGGTGGCGGTGGATGACGTGGAAAGGCTGGATGATGCCGAGCAAATCGAGTTGTTCAATTTGTACAACCAGATACGCGAGGAGGGCGGCATGCTGCTGGTGAGCGGCAGACAATCGCCGCTGCATCTTGATCTGCGCCCCGATCTGCGCACCCGGCTGGGCTGGGGGCTGGTGTATCAGGTGCATGGCTTGAGCGACGAAGAGAAGGCGCAGGCGCTCGCGCAACATGCGCAGAGCAGGGGCTTCTCACTGACGCACGAAGTGACCCAATACCTGTTGCGCCACGGGCGGCGCGACTTGCCGAGTCTGCTGGCTGTGCTGGATGCGCTGGATGAGCATTCGCTGCGATTGCATCGCGCACCGTCCGTGCCCTTGTTAAAAGAAGTTTTGCAACAAGAACTGGAATTGAAATGAAACTTGCACTCTTTGATCTGGATAACACCCTGCTGGACGGCGACAGCGATTTCGAGTGGTCGCAGTTTCTGATACGCATCGGCATACTCGACCGCGAACTGTTCGAAGTGAAAAATCAGGCTTTTTACGATCAGTACAAGGCAGGTACGCTGGATATACACGAATTTCTGGATTTTCAGCTCAAGCCCTTGTCGCGCCACTCCCGCAAGACACTGGATGCATGGCATCGGCAATTCATGCAGGAAAGCGTCATGCCCATGTTTACGCAGCCTGCGCGTGAGCTGGTGCAACAGCACCGCGAGGCGGGTGACCTGTGCGTGATCATTACGGCCACCAACAGTTTTGTCACCGCGCCCATCGCCCGCGAATTTGGCGTTGAGCATCTGATCGCCACTGAGCCGGAACACAAGGATGGCGAGTTTACCGGGCGTGTCGCCGATGTGCCCTGCTTCCGTGAAGGCAAGATTACCCGTCTGGAGAACTGGCTGAGTGCGCGCGACTGGACGATGGACAGCTTCGCAGACAGCACTTTCTATAGCGATTCGCTCAACGACCTGCCGCTGATGTGCAAGGTAAAACATCCGGTCGCGGCGAATCCCGATGCGACGCTGCGCGCGCATGCCGAACAGCATGGCTGGCGCATCATCAGTCTGCGTGAGTGATATCAGTACAGTATGCAAGCTGTAATCTTGCTCTATGGCACTGCCTGTTGCCATTTGTGCGAAGAGGCAGAGGCCGTACTCCATTCGCTAGGCATAGCCGCGCTACACATTGATATTGCCGACGACGATGGTTTGCTTGAAATGTATGGCACGCGTATTCCGGTGTTGCGGCACGCCGATGCGGAGCTGGGCTGGCCGTTCGATGCAGAGGCGGTGATGCGCTTTCTGAGCTGAGCGCCAGACTACATTCGCCAGATCAGCAGGGTGGAATGATGCAGGTCGTCCACTTTCAGCGTCTGATGCGGTAACTGTTCGGGCACGGCGAAGCTGCTGCTGATGAAAACCGAACCCGGACGCATCTCGCTGCGCGCCTTGCGCCAGAGCCGCTCCATCGGTACGGGGGAAAGATAGGCGAACACCACATCATATTGCGCCAGATGGCACGCCTCCAGACGTTCATCCCAGATGCTGCCCCAGTGCACCTCGCAGTTGCGACAGGGTTTGCAGCGCAGCCAGCTCCACAGCAGCGGAAAGGGCGCTGACTCGACCCCCGTGTAATGTCCGTCCGGGCGGATACGCGCAAGATGCGTCAACACTCCGCCCAAGCCCGAACCGAGGTCTATGAAGCGGAAGGTTTTACCGGCTTGCTGCGGGGGGAGCAAGGCTTCCAGCGCGTGCCACACCTTGCTGCTGGAAAGGTACAGTGGTACCTGAGTGCGGAAAGTACTCCAGTAAACCACCAGCATGATCAGGAAAGCGGCCAGGAAAATTCCGGGTGGAATGTCAAAGGCAAGCATCAATACCAGCGCGGGTGCGAAGCACAGCTGGATAAGCAGCCACCAGCGCGCAAGACCCGCAATGTGACTGAAAAGAGCGGCGAGCAGGCCGCAAACAAGCGCAAAGCTAAACGGGGAGAGTTGTAACTCAAGCGCACGCATGGCGGACAAGACGAGTGCTGCAGCCGCGATTTGCAACAGCAGCGCGGTGATCGAGGGAGGAAATTTTTCGAGGAATGAGCGCAAGGATATTTTATCGGGCTAAATGTTATGTCGCTCCCGCGCAGGAGGGAATGACGAAGTGGATATCAACGCACCAGCCCGGCTTCCACTTCATCCCGTTTGGTTTTTCCGGTCAGTCGTTCGGCCAGCAGCAGTGCGAAATCCATGGCCGTGCCCGGTCCGCGAGAAGTGATGATGTTGCCGTCCTCGACTATTGCCGTCGATTGCTGATGAACGGCCGGGTAGTCGTTCAGGCAGGTCGGAAAGCTGGTCGCCGGCTTGCCGTCGAGCAAGCCGGCGGTCGCGAGTACCGACGGCGCGGCGCAGATGGCGGTCACGTATTTGCCCTCTGATGCCATGCGTTGCAGCAGTTTTAATACCCTGGTATCCGCTTTCAGATGGCTGGTTCCGGGTTGTCCGCCGGGCAGGACTATCATGTCGAAACACTCATGCAGTACGGCATCCAGCGTCGTGTCCGGTTGCAGGGTCACGCCACGGCTGCCGCGCAATGCACCCGCAGTCAATCCGGCCAGCGTGACGCTCACACCGGCGCGGCGCAGGATATTCACGATGGTGATGGCTTCGAGTTCCTCGCTGCCTTCGGCGAATAACACCAGTGCAGACTTCATACGCCACTCCCCAGAGAGTAGGCTGCCATGAGGGCGCGCTTGAGTTCGGGGTGTTCGTTCAGGTCATCTATGCCGAGCTCACGCGCTGCGATGGGCTGCAACAGCATGCTCACCTTGGCGGCATGCCAGTCGGCGGCCAGTGCCGACGGGTCGAATTCGCCGTCGAACAGGTAGTTGGCAGCACACCCCGCCGGATTGGAAAACTCGATCTCGGTGGCTTCCATTACCTCGTAGAGATAGGAGTAGGTGTCTACCTTGTGCAATTTCGCCAGAATTACATGAAATGAAGGCAGGCTGCTGTGTTGCAGCAGCAACTGATTCAGATCGATGCTGGCGGTGTAGCGGTAGTCCTCGCCCTTGAATGAGAACTCGACGCGTGCATCAATGCTGTTTTTTTGCATGTCCGTTAGTCGCGGAAGTTCTGGTATTGCAGCGGAAAATCGGTGATGGTTTTTTTGATGAAAGCAATGGCATCCTGCAGGTCATCGCGATTCTTGCCGGTGATGCGCACGGTATCGCCCTGTATGCTGGCCTGCACCTTCATTTTGCTGTCCTTGATGTGCTTGACAATTTTTTTCGACAGTTCAATTTCCACGCCCACTTTGACTTCGCAGTCGCGTTTGACTTTGTTGCCGCTGACTTTTTCGATTTTTTCGCTGATTTCCAGACACTTGATGTCCACGCCGCGCTTGGTCAGTTTGCCGTTCAGGATGTCCTGTACCTGATCGAGTTGAAACTCATTGTCAGCCCATATGGTGAGCTTGAGTTCGGCCTGTTCCACTTTTGCATCCGAACCCTTGAAGTCGAAACGTGTGCCGACTTCCTTGTTGGTCTGTTCAAGCGCGTTCTTGACTTCGGTCTTGTCTACTTCTGAAACGATGTCGAATGATGGCATGGCGCACTCCCGCTAAACAAATAAAAACTAAAACTGTCCACTCGTGGACAAAAGGTTTTGGCCTTAACCGAAGCTGCAAACGTAATTCACAATCTCGCCGGCTTCGATCACAAAGCGACCATTGGCGGGAACGGAGAATTGGCTGCCTGCCTGGTAAGTATCGAATTCAGACGCATCGCCGATTTTAACGCGGCAGGTGCCGGAGGTGATTTCCATGACTTCGGGCGCACCTACGTTAAAGGTGAGCGTGCTGGGCAGAATCACGCCTATCGTCTTGCGCGTACCGTCGGCGAACAGCACTGAATGCGATACACACTTGCCGTCAAAATACACGTTGCCCTGTTTAACTACGCTGACATTATCGAATTGGGACATCTGGTTTTTCCTTTTTAGGTGGGTTCCTGGGCTTTTACGCCTTTTTGATAACTCGAATAGACATACACCGGGATGGGGAGATCGCCTAGGTGATGTTCTATGAGCGGTTTTACCTCTTCCCAGTTCAGACCGCTGATGCCGCATGCCAGACGCGGCAGGGCAATGCTGCCCAGCTTCTCCTTCTGCACCAGCCCCCGCAAGGCGTGCAGGGCGTGATTTACATGGCTGAGCGTGGCGCGCCCCGGGTGGCTGCCGTGATCGTAAGCGGCATCATGCGTAAACAGATTGATGATGAAATGGCCATCGGCGCTTTTCCAGGCCCACAGACTGCCGGATTTTGGGTGTCTGGTCTGGCAGTAGTGGCGAAAATCCTTGTACAGCGCGGGCATGCGCTCGCGCAGTTGCAAGGCCAGGCTATGATGAAAGTCGTCATTCGGTGCAACGCCCTGTGCGATGGCCACCGCGTCGCTTTGCAGTATGTCTCCGTTCAACTCGTGAATCATGATGTCTCCGTGTAACTGCGTGGATTATTTTCTGTGCTGCAGGTTCGCCGCGATGCGCAGACGCAAGGCATTGAGTTTGATGAAGCCTGCCGCATCTTTCTGGTCGTATGCGCCCTTGTCGTCTTCGAAGGTAGCGATTTCGGGATCGAACAGCGAGTCGGTCTTCGAATCGCGACCAGTGACGATCACGTTACCTTTGTACAGTTTGACGCGTACCCAGCCGTTGACGGTTTTCTGGGTCTGGTCTATCAGGGTTTGCAGCGCGATGCGTTCAGGTGCCCACCAGTAACCGTTATAGATCATCGAGGCGTAGCGCGGCATCAACTCATCCTTCAGGTGTGCGACTTCGCGATCCATCGTGATGGACTCGATGGCGCGGTGTGCCTTCAACATGATGGTGCCGCCGGGTGTTTCATAGCAGCCGCGCGATTTCATGCCGACATAACGGTTTTCTACCAGATCCAGACGGCCGATGCCGTGTTTTCCACCCAGTTCGTTCAGTTTGGTGAGGACGGCGGCGGGTGACATCTGTACGCCGTTGAGTGCCACGATGTCGCCGTTGACGAACTCAATATCCAGATATTCTGCGGCATCCGGTGCGGCTTCCGGCGATACCGTCCAGCGCCACATTGATTCCTCGGCTTCGGCGGCAGGGTCTTCCAAGTGACGGCCCTCGTAGCTGATGTGCAGCAGGTTGGCATCCATGGAGTAGGGCGAGCCGCCCTGTTTGTGTTTCATGTCGACCGGAATGTTGTGCTGCTCGGCATATGCCATCAGCTTCTCGCAAAAGAGCAGATCCCATTCGCGCCATGGAGCGATGACCTTGATGTTGGGGTTCAGCGCGTAGGCGCCGAGTTCGAAGCGCACCTGATCGTTGCCCTTGCCGGTCGCGCCATGCGAGAAGGCTTGCGAGCCGGTCATTTCGGCGATTTCGATCAGGCGTTTGGCGATCAGCGGACGTGCGATGGAGGTGCCGAGCAGGTATTCGCCTTCGTAGACGGTATTGGCGCGGAACATCGGGAACATGTAATCGCGCACGAATTCTTCGCGTAAGTCTTCGATGTAGATGTTTTCAGGTTTGATGCCAAACTGCAGCGCTTTGGCACGCGCCGGTTCCAGTTCCTCACCCTGGCCGACATCGGCGGTGAAGGTGACGACTTCGCACTGGTAAGTGTCTTGCAGCCATTTCAGAATGACCGAGGTGTCGAGTCCGCCGGAATAGGCGAGTACTACTTTTTTGATGTCGCTCATGTTAATTTATCCTACGTTATTCGATTGATATTTTGTCTGGCAGCAGTATTTCATTAGCGCTTTCTGCACGGTCTGTTTTGGCTGCACCGAAACAGGCTGCGGACGCGCAATAGGTTAATTTACCTTGCCCAGCAATAGGTATTCCATTAATGCTTTTTGTACATGTAGCCTGTTTTCCGCTTCGTCCCACACCACGCTTTTCGGGCCGTCCATCACGCCAGCGGATACTTCCTCGCCGCGATGCGCGGGCAGGCAGTGCATGAACAGCGCATCGGGTGCGGCAATCGCCATCATGTCTTCATCCACTTGCCAGTCGTGGAAGTCTTTCATGCGTTCTTCATTTTCGGCTTCGAAGCCCATGCTGGTCCACACATCGGTGGTAACCAGATCGGCATCGCGCGCCGCTTCCATCGGGTCGGTAAATTCCTCGTAATGCTCATGACCATACAGGCCAGCGCGTTCCGGTTCGACTTCATAGCCGGGCGGGGTTGAGACATGTACGTTGAAATCCAGTATCTCCGCGGCCTGCAGCCAGGTGTTGCACATATTGTTGGAGTCACCTATCCATGCCACGGTCTTGCCTTGTATGCTGCCGCGCTGTTCGATATAGGTGTAGATATCCGCCAGTATCTGGCACGGATGGTATTCATTGGTCAGGCCATTGATGACCGGTACGCGCGAATTGGCCGCAAAGCGTTCGATGATGGATTGCTCAAAGGTGCGGATCATGACGATGTCGCTCATGCGTGAAATAACCTGTCCCGCATCTTCCACCGGTTCGCCGCGTCCCAGTTGCGAGTCGCGCGTGTTCAGATAAATCGCTGCGCCGCCCAGTTGTTGCATCCCGGCTTCAAAAGACAGGCGGGTGCGGGTGCTGGCTTTTTCGAAAATCATCACCAGCGTGCGATCTGTGAGCGGCCAATATTGCTGATAGGTCTTGTATCTTTGTTTGATGATACGGGTGCGTTCAAACAGATATTCCAACTCCTCGCGGTTCAAATCCTTGAATTGCAGAAAATGTTTTACTGACACCTGTTGTATTTCTGACATGGTTTATTCCAATCAGGATTGCAAAAATTCTTTAACGAGCGGGCAGAGGATGTCCAGCAATTGCTGTGCTTCGTCTTGCGACATCACCAGCGGCGGCAACAGGCGGATCACGTTGTCGGCCGTTACGTTGATCAGCAGTCCGCGTGCAAGCGCCTGTTTGACCAATTCGCCGCAGGGTTGGTCCAGCTCTATGCCTATCATCAGGCCCTGTCCGCGAAGCTCAACGACACCCTTCACGCCTTGCAAGGCAGCGGTGAAACCCTGACGAATGAATTGGCCCAGTTGTTCGGCGTGCGCCAGCAACTGATCCTGTTCAACTATGTTCAGTGTGGTCAATCCGGCGACACAGGCCAGCGGGTTGCCGCCGAAGGTCGAGCCGTGATTGCCCGGTTTGAATGTTCCTGTTGCTGCACCTGCCGTCAGGCAGGCGCTGACCGGTACGCCCGAGCCCAGACCTTTGGCCAGCGTCATGACATCCGGTAAAATATTGGCATGTTGATGGGCGAACCAGCGACCGGTGCGGCCTATGCCTGTTTGCACTTCGTCCAGCATCAACAGCCAGTTGTGCTCATTGCACAGTTGACGCAGTTGTTGCAGATAGGCGATCTCAGGGGTGCGGATACCGCCTTCACCCTGAACGGGTTCGACCAGTATGGCAACGACATTCGCATTGTTCTGCGCAACCTGGCGGATGGACTCAATATCGTCGTAGGGCACACGCACGAAGCCTTTGACCAGCGGCTCGAAGCCTGCCTGAACCTTGCGGTTGCCGGTGGCTGAAAGCGTCGCCAGCGTGCGTCCGTGAAAGGCTTTTTCCATCACGATGATAGATGGCGACTCTATTCCCCGGCCGTGTCCATACAGGCGTGCCAGCTTGATCGCGGCTTCATTCGCCTCGCATCCTGAATTGATGAAGAATACTTCCTGCATGCCTGACAGATTGCATAGCTTGTCTGCCAGCATTTCCTGTTCGGGTATCTGGTAGACGTTGGAGCAGTGCATCAGCTTGCCGATTTGTTCGCCGAGCGCTGCCATTAAGCGAGGATGAGCGTGGCCCAGTGTATTCACGGCGATGCCGGAAAGTCCGTCCAGATAGCGCTTGCCTTCGCTGTCCCAAAGCCAGGCGCCTTCACCGCGTACAAATGAAACGGGCAGACGAGCATAAGTATTCATTACATGCGACATACAGTACCTTTGATAACAGACGGCGGGGCGAGCCGCCGTTTAGCTAAATAATGCTTACACTGAAACGACGTATATTGGGCCAAACAGCACTGTCTAGGCAAGAGGGACAGCCAATTTATGACAGGCTTTAAAGCAAACAAGCCGACATCACTGTCGGCTCGTTGGCGCGGTGCATCAAGAATTCAGAGCGATTAAGCCATCGCCTTGATTGCCGCAGACAGACGGCTCTTATGGCGAGCGGCCTTGTTCTTGTGAATGATCTTCTTGTCGGCGATGCTGTCCACGGTGCTGACCGAAGTCTGGTAAACAGACTGGGCTACTGCCTTGTCACCTGCTTCGATGGCCTTGATTACTTTTTTGATAGCAGTGCGCATTTCAGAGCGCAAGCCACTGTTATGAGCGTTTTGTTTTACTGCTTGACGAGCACGTTTACGGGCTTGTGCGCTATTTGCCATGACTTCTCCTTGAGAATTCGGTACGACGAAAGGCGAGCATTCTATCGGCTTCTCCTAGCTTTTGCAAACTTTTTACCGGCGAAGTCGAAATGATGGGTATCGGTGCCGGGTCGCGGCATGAAATGGCGCATATACGCTGGTGCCGGGCGCAATGGCGCGATGGTATGATGCGCGGCGATTGCTAATTTCCGGTCACGCATTATTTAATGAATTTGCTCAAATCACTCGCTACGATCAGCGGTCTGACGCTGGTTTCGCGCATATTGGCCTTCGCGCGTGACGTACTCATCGCGCGGGTGTTCGGCGCGGGCATGGCAACTGATGCTTTCTTCGTGGCGTTCAAACTGCCCAATCTGTTGCGGCGCATGTTTGCGGAAGGCGCGTTTTCGCAGGCATTTGTACCGATTTTCGGCGAGTACCGCAATCGGCGCGGACACGAAGAAACCAAGCTGCTGGTGGATCATGTCACCACCATGCTGGCTTTGATCCTGTTCGTGGTCACGCTGATAGGCATCATCGCAGCACCCGTGCTGGTTTATATCAGCGCGCCCGGTTTTGCTAAGGATGCCGAAAAATTTGAACTCACCGTGCTCCTGTTGCGCTTCACTTCGCCGTATATCTTTTTCATCTCGCTGGTGGCGGTGGCGGCGGCTATCCTCAATACCTATAACAAATTCTGGGTGCCGGCGTTTGCCCCTATTTTGCTCAACGTGTGTTTTATAGGCGGCGCGCTGTGGCTGGCGCCGTATTGCGATCCACCCATCATGGCGCTGGCCTGGGCTGTTTTTATTGCAGGGTTCGTGCAACTGGCCTTTCAGATACCGTTCCTGAAGAAAATAGACATGCTGCCCAGCATGCGCTGGAGTTGGAAGGATGAGGGCATGCGGCGCGTTATCCGGCAAATGGGACCGGCGATGTTTGGTGTTTCCATCGCGCAAATCAGTTTGATTATCAACACTATTTTCGCCTCTTTTCTGGTGGCGGGCAGTGTGTCATGGCTATATTACGCAGATCGCCTGATGGAGTTCCCCGCCGGCATGCTGGGGGCCGCACTGGGTACGATATTGTTGCCCTCGTTATCCAAATGCCATGCCAACAAAGATACGACAGAGTACTCCAGACTGCTGGACTGGGGCTTGCGCCTGACCTTCATGCTGGCTCTGCCGTTCGCACTGGCGCTGGGCATGATCGCCGTGCCGCTGTTGTCCACCTTCTTTCAGCGCGGCGCTTTTGTTGCCAGTGATGTGCTGATGACCAGTCAGGCGCTGGTCGGTTACAGCGTCGGTTTGATCGGGATTATTCTGGTGAAAATTCTGGCACCCGGTTTCTATGCGCGGCAAAACATCAGAACGCCGGTGAAGATCGGCATCGTCACGCTGATCGTGACGCAGTTGATGAATGTGCTGTTTGTTTTTGTGCTGCAGTTGCATCACGCCGGACTGGCGCTTTCCATCGGTCTGGGTGCGTGTCTGAATTCCGCTATCCTGTTTTATTTCCTGCGCAAAAATGGTATTTACCAGCCTGAACCCGGCTGGGCCATCTATTTCGCCAAGGTGGGTTTGGCCGTGCTGGCTCTGGCAATCACCCTGTGGTTTGGGATGGGTACGACGGAAAGCTGGCTGACCAGTTCAGGCTGGGTGCGCATCGGCCGTTTGACCGCGCTGGTGACGGCTGGCGTTGTCGTTTACTTTGCTGTTCTCGCCGCCCTGGGCTTCAGGCCGCGCGATTTTTCCAGGCGGGCAGTGAATTGATTAACACACACCGAGGTGAACTATGAGTGATTATTCCTGCAACGTAGAAGAAGACAATTTTGATGAACGGGTGGTGGCGCGTTCGCACGAAACGCCGGTGCTGGTGGACATCAGCGCGGAGTGGTGTGCGCCGTGCCGTGTGCTGGCACCGCTGCTGCACAAGATGGTGTTCGCTTATGACGGCAAGTTCATCCTGGCCATGGTCGATGCCGACGAGAACATGAAGATCGCCGGAAGGCACAAGGTGCGCGGCTTTCCTACTGTTGTCGCCTATAGTCGCGGCGAGGAAGTGGCGCGTTTTCACAGTTCGCAGACCGAAGGCTTCTTGCGTGACTTCATTGATCGCCTGATCGAACGGCATAATGCCGCACCAGGCGATAAATAGTTCACGCCGGATAAATGCCGGTCTGAATCTGCGTCATTCTTGTTCCGGCATTTTGGCAAGATGCATCGAACGGGTCACCGCCTCGCGGGTCAGGTGCGGGGCGAACAACTCGATAAAGTCGTAGGTATAGCCGCGCAGGTATTCGTTCCTGCGGATCGCGATTCGGGTCGTGCTGGGCTTGAACAGATGCCCGGCTTCCAGCATGCGCAGGTGTTTATCACGCTCGGGGATGAAAGACATGTGCGCCAAAATGCCAATGCCCAGCCCCAATTCCACATAGGTCTTGATCACATCGGCATCAATTGCCGTGAGTGCGATATTCGGCGTGATGCCTGCTTCCTGAAAGGCTTCGTTGATCTTGCCGCGTCCGGTGAAAGCGAAGTCATAGGTGATGATAGGGTATCGGGCGATAGCTTCCAGCGTCAGCGTTTTTTCTTTAAGCAAGGCGTGGTGCGGCTGGGTAATCACGCAGTGATGCCATTCATAGCCGGGCAATACGATCAGGTCGTCGTACAGCGCCAGACTTTCGGTGGCGATGCCGATGTCGGCCTCGCCGCTTAATACCTGCTCGGCAATCTGCGTCGGGCTGCCTTGATGTAATCCCAGCTTTACCTTCGGATATCGCTCGATAAACTGTTTTACGACCTGCGGCAAGGCGTAACGCGCCTGAGTGTGGGTGGTGGCTATCGTCAGCTGTCCGCTATCCTGCGCGTGAAATTCCTGGCCGACTTGTTTGATGTTTTCCATATCGTGCAGCATGCGTTGCGCGATTTCCAGAACGGCTTTGCCTGGTTCGGTGATGGCGACGATACGCTTGCCGTTGCGTACGAAAATTTCAATTCCCAGCTCATCTTCCAATTGCCTGATCTGTTTGCTGATGCCGGGCTGCGAGGTGTACAGCGCATCGGCCGCACCGGAAATTTTCAGTCCCTGACGCACGACCTCGTTGAGATAGCGCAGTTGCTGCAAGTTCATGACTTCTTCCTTAATTGCTGTTGGTTATAAGATACTAACATAAAAGTATTTAAAGATATAAGAGTGCGTCGTTAGAATTCATTCCACAAATTTAACGAGTGAGTGGCATGGACTGGATGTACACACTATCCGGCTTTCTGGTCGGACTGGTCGTCGGGGTGACCGGCGTAGGTGGCGGGTCGCTGATGACCCCGTTGCTGGTGCTGTTTTTCGGCATCTCTCCGGCAACGGCGGTCGGCACCGATCTGTTGTATGCCTCGCTGACCAAGTCGCTGGGCGGTTGGGTACACGGCAGGCGCGGCACGGTGGACTGGCGCGTAGTCGGCTTGCTGGCACTGGGCAGTGTGCCCGCCTCGGTGGTGACCATCGCGTTGCTGAAGTATCTGACGCTGGACGAAGAGACCCTGCGCAGTCTGATCACCCGCGTGTTGAGTGTGGCTCTGCTGCTGACGGCTTCCGCGCTGTTGCTGAAGAATCAGATCAAGAAGTTCGCGCGTCGCCGCGACGGCACGGTGTACGAATTACATCACCGTTATCTGCCCGCCGCGACGATAGCAACGGGTGTGGTGGTCGGTTCGCTGGTGACGATTTCTTCGGTCGGTGCCGGGGTATTGGGTACGGTCGCACTGCTGTTTCTGTATCCGCGCATGTCGGCGGTGAAAGTGGTCGGCACCGACATCGTGCATGCCGTGCCGCTGACCGCGATTGCCGGGATGGGACACATGGCGCTGGGAACAGTGGACTTTGTTTTGCTGGGCAGTTTGCTGCTGGGTTCGCTACCCGGGATATATATCGGCAGCCATCTGAGCGCCAGGGTTCCCGAGCAGGTTCTGCGCCCGTTGCTGGCAACTATGCTTTTGATTATTGGTATGAAAATGGTTTTGTATTAGGAGAAATAAAATGAGTGTGAACACGAACAATTTATCTGATCAGGAAGAAATCGCTCGTTTTGAGCAAGCGATTGCCACCTTCAACGAAGGAGGCATTGATGCGGATCGTTTTACTGCAGTGCGCCTGCAACAGGGTGTGTACGGCCAGCGCCAGCAAGGCGTGAACATGTTGCGAATCAAGATACCGGGCGGACGATAGAAGGCTGAACAGCTGGATCCGGTTGCGGATGTCATCGAGACTTATGCGCAACGCGATATCGCGCATGTGACGACACGCCAGGCGATACAGATACACTTCATCCCGCTGGCAGATATGCCGTCCGCGATGCGCCGTCTGGCCGAGGTCGGCATGACCACACGCGAGGCGTGCGGCAACACCATACGCAATATGACTGCCTGCCCGCTGGCGGGTGTCTGCCCGAAAGAGCATGTGGATGTGGCCAGCCATGTCGATGGCGCGACCGCGCACTTTTTGCGCAACCCGCTCAACCAGCAATGGCCGCGCAAATTCAAGATCAGCTTTTCCGGTTGCGAGGCCGATTGCGCGCAAGCCATGTTGCACGATTGCGGTCTGATTGCGGTAAAAAAGGATGGTCAGCACGGTTTTCGTGTGCGCGCCGGTGGCGGTCTGGGACACAAGCCGCGCGAGTCTGT
>JAURZN010000111.1 GCA_030653355.1 Gallionella sp.
GCTTTGAAATAAATAAGGGAAAGCCTGATGCTTTCCCTTGAATGTGGAGCGGGAGAAGAGGCTCGAACTCTCGACCTATACCTTGGCAAGGTATCGCTCTACCAACTGAGCTACTCCCGCATTGGAGCATCGCAAAACGTAAAACCAAACTCCGGTGAAACTGGAGCGGGAGAAGAGGCTCGAACTCTCGACCTATACCTTGGCAAGGTATCGCTCTACCAACTGAGCTACTCCCGCATTGCGAGGCGCGAATTATAGGGGGTTCAGGATTTCTGTCAAGATTTTTTGCGCACTCAAATTGACTCAAGATAAAAGTTACCCAAGGTAGTCGTAAATGGAGATCGTTGCCTCAAGTTAAAGGTTACCGAAATTACACGGGTAATCTGACATGGGCAAGCAAGAACGACGCGCCTATCTTGAGGCGATACGGGTACGCGAGGGCAGTAAATGGGTCAGAAAACACAGCAAACCCGTTACCCCGGCACAACGGCTGCTCGACCACCCTGACACGCCGGAAATGACAAAAGAAAAACTGACTATGCAAATAAAAATGCTGAATCCGTTCGATATTCAGAAGCGAATTCAGCGTAAACTCAAGCTCATTTTTAAACTGCTTCGGTAACCACTGAACCTGAGGCAACGATCAACACCTACGGTAACCTTTTAACTTGAGGCAATGCGGGTAGCCCGTATACGGCCATAAAGCCCAAAAGCGGCTATCAACTGGCTGACTTCATACTTGCCAATAGAAAGGCGCACGATGTGCGCCTTTCTCCGTGCCTGTTTACCCTAACTTTTCAGACACGTCTTCATGAATGCCTTGCGCTCTTCGCCTTTCAGTTCCTTGGCCTTGGCATCCACGTTGCAGGACTTCATCCTGTCCTGTTGCGGCGCTACGGTTTCCGGCTTGGCTGACGACTCACCCTTCAGCACATAGTCCTTCTTCAAACATTTACTCATGAAAGCCTTGCGTTCGTCACCCTTGAGCGCGCCCGCTTTCGCTTCCTTGTTGCAACCTTTCATCTTGTCCTGTTGCGCACCCGCAAAAACAGGAGCAGATACAGACACAGCAAATCCCAAACAAGCCAATGCAATCAATTTTTTCATGGATATCTCCTTGATTAGTCGGTTGTATCCCCTCGGACCGGGATGCTTCAGCGAATAACTGAAGCGCAGTCATTATAGCCATTACGCCTGCTTACACCACAGGGTTTTCACGGTAATTTTCGCCAGCGTAGCGAGGGGGCTCGGGCATAGTGAGTTTCATTATTTATGGGTGGCAATTTGCCATGCCCGTTAGACCGAATCCAGCGCCATTCAGTCGTTGACGAGGCTGCCAGATAGGCAGATACTTAGTCGCGTATAGGCTTAATACTATCAGGGTGACAGTCATGAAATTCATACGTTCTGCAAGTTCCTTGTTCTCTGGATTGATGTTGCTTGCCGGCAGTGTGGCTGCACAGCCGGCCGATGCCGCACAGGAAACACCCGCCCAACCCGGGCAGCTAACCGCCCCGTCTGACCTGACCACGCCGGATGCGCGCGATCAACCCTTGCGCGACGCCGAGGCATTAATCAAGAACGGCAACCCCGCAGCCGCTTACGCTCTGCTTAAACCGCTTGAATTCGAACGTTCCGGCGAAATACGTTTCGACTATCTGTTCGGTATCGCCGCACTGGATAGCGGACATGCAGACAAAGCGACACTCGCATTTGAACGCGTGCTGACCATGGATCCTAATTTTGCCGGCGCGCGTCTGGATATGGCACGCGCCTATTATCAGCTCGGCGATCTGCCGCGCGCCAAAACCGAATTTGAAACCGTGCTGGGTCAGAATCCCCCCGAATTAGCCAAAGCCACCATACAAAAATATCTGGATGCCATTGCCAGCCATGAGCAGGCCAAAAAAACCCGCTTTAGTGCTTATGTGGAGGGCGTAGCGGGACACGACAGTAACATCGCCAACAGCAGCACACAGACTTTCACCTTCGCCGCCAATTCACCCTGGGGCGGCTTATTTCCTGGCAATCAATTGCCGCCGGGCGCCAAGCTTGCAGGTGTCTATGAAGGAATTAACGCGGGAGGTGACATCAGCCACAGCCTGGATGCCAACTGGGGCGTGTATGCCGGTGCCGATCTGCGCCAGCACGGCAACGTGACCCATACTGCCTACGACACCATCAGCACGGATGGCCGCGTCGGGGTGAGTTATGCACGCGAACAGAATGTTTACAAACTAACCCTGAGTCTGGGACAACTTTATACCGCCAACTCTATGCGCCGTGATTCGCGTGGCGTGGGTGGTGAATGGCAGCATGCATTCAGCCCCGCCAACCAGATGAGTGCTTTTGTCCAGTATGCTCAAAATCGTGCAGCCGGTTTTCCGCCCACCTCGCCAACCACCGATGCGCGCATCGAAGGAAACACCGATCAAACGATAGCGGGCGCGGGTTGGGTACACATCATGGCAGGTGGCAAGCACGCGCTGTTCGGCAGTATTTATGCGGGCAATGAGCTGGATGTCGCGCCTGTCGTTTCTCCCGGCCTGCCCAACGGCGGACGCACGGACGGCAAGAAGCGTTTTGAAGGTCTGCGCATGGGCGGTCAGGCTGCTATCGCCGAACAGCTGGATGTTATTGCCAGTACCGGTTTGCAATCTGCGAATTACAGCAAACTGAACAATCTGATCATGAGCAACCGCAGCGAGAAATTGTATGACCTGACTGTGACCGCAAACTGGCGTCCAGACAAGCTCTGGACGATAAAACCGCAAATAGCGTTCTCCAGAAAGCATTCCAACCTTTCCCTGTATAGCTTTGATCGCACCGATGTTTCGCTGACTATTCGCCGCGATTTCAAATAAATTTTTGTGTGGAGTGTCATCATGAAAACGAACGAGGTTAGTTTCGCCAAAAACATTAATAAATTATTTTCCTGCCTGAGTTTGGCAGCAGTTTGCCTGATGGCTGTTTCTCCGGCGGCTTACGCGTCCGTGGCCGGACATGTGCAGTTTGTCAGCGGAGATGTGCAAATCGCCAACCCGGCAGGCCAGGCCCGTTCAGCGCAAAAGGGGGATGCCATCAATGAAGGCGATACGCTGACCTCCGCGCCGAAATCCTCTGCACAGATCAAAATGCAGGACGGCGGATTCATCGCGATTCGCCCGGATTCACAAATGAAATTTGACCAGTTCGTTTTTGCCGGCAAGGAAGATGGCAGCGAAAAAATTTTCTTCTCAGTGTTCAAAGGTGGTTTCCGCGCCATTACCGGCGCTATCGGGCAGGTAAACAAACAGAATTACCGTATTACCACCCCGACAGCCAGCATCGGCATTCGGGGTTCCGACCACGAGACCCTGGTCATTATTCCCGGCAGCCCACTGGCACAACTTGCACCCACAGGCTCTTACAGCAAAGTGAATGTAGGCGGAACGTCGATGACCACCAATGAAGGCACCCTCAACGTGGGGCCCAACCAAATGGGTTTCGCAGGCAGTCTGAATCAATCACCGCAATTACAACCGCTCAATACCAACATCTTTACCGTCCCGCCCGCCCCATTGCTTGCGCCTGAAGTCAATGCCGGCGAGACGGAAACCGGCGCTGCACAGGAACCCGGCTCAGCCACGCAGGAAGAAACACCGCCCATTCGTGAGGTGGCAGTAGTGGATACCACTGCTCCCCGCACCGGGGGCGCGCCTGCCGCAAACGCACCACCTGTGACAACCACCACCGTCGCGGAAGTGGTTGAGCCACCGGCACCGACTACAGTTGTGCCTACCACGACAGTTGCCGGTTTAGATGTGAACCTTACCACTGGAACAGCCACAACCAACACCGGACAAATCATCCCGATCACTCAAAGTCTGGCTGCAACTCAGGCGCAATCCGCAGCCGATGCGGCAGCCCTTGCGGCGACAGGCGCGCAAACGGCAGCCAACACGGCGCAGACGGATAACACGCAGTTGGCGGCACTGGCACCGGTTGATACCGCTCCTGCCTCCACGGCCATCGCGACAGCTGATCCGCTGGTTGCCAATGCCGCCACAAGCTACTCGGCCATTTCCACGACAACTCCCGTGGCAACTGCAACAGCAGCAACGGCAGTGACAAACGCCACAACGAATGTCAGTACGGCAGCGACTGCAGTGACGGCAGCCAATACCCTGACGCCTGTGGCAACCACACCGGCTGCCACGGCTATTGGAACAGCCGGCACCCATATCGGCACGGCCACCCCCTTAGTTACCACCGCGAACGGTCTTGCACCTGTGGCGATCACACCGGCTGCCACGGCTATTGGAGCCGCCAACACGTCTATTGGAGCAGCCACCCCTGCCGATACTGCAGCGGGCACACTGACCCCGGCAGATGCAACACTGGCTGCTGCCAATGCGGTAGCCGCAGCGACAACTGCTGGCACCGCCAATACCCAAACCACTCCCGCAGCCAACCAGTTAGCGGCAAACGCCACTTTTGCCGATGCGACAGCCGCGCCCGCGCTTGCTGCAGCCCAGGCCGCCAATACCACGTTGCAGAGCGCTAATACCGCTGTGCAAGGTGCCGTAACACCGATCAGTACGAACAATGCAAGTCTGACTGCGGCACAGCTTGCCGCCCAGAATGCGCTGATTGCGGCCAACAATAATCTGGCTGCGGCCAACAACAGCCTGAACACCGCAACCACTCAGAATGCGGCCCTGACCGCGGCGCAGCTTGCCGCCCAGAATGCGCTGACTGCGGCCAACAATAATCTGGCTGCGGCCAACAACAGCCTGAACACCGCCACCAGCCAGAATACGGCCCTGACCGCGGCGCA
>JAURZN010000112.1 GCA_030653355.1 Gallionella sp.
TTGGCGTGGTCGAATTCCGCTATTACATGGATGTTAAAGGCCGACTTTCGCATCTGCTGTCCAGGAAGGACGATGACGAGATGCCGACAATTTTACATTGATGGAAATTGATGCATAAAGCTGGATTGTGGGTATTTAAGCGGCAGCTAGCAGTGGAAGTATTCATTGATCAGAACGACTACTTTTTAATCACATGATCGTACTGCCATGAATTTTTCAGATGTCCTTAAAGCGCTGAATCAGGCCTCTGCCTTTGAGCTTTACCGTATGCGGGCTGCCATCGACAGGGTGCTGGATGAGCCGCGCTGGGTGCAGGCGATTCATGCCAGGTTGCAGATTGGGCTCGTCATTGAATATTTTGATGCTCAAGCCAATACCTTACGTCGAGGAAGAGTTCTTGAACTTCGCCGCAAACAGGCTGTTATTCTGGATCAGGATGATGGCCGACGCTGGCTGATTGCTTATGCTGCCATCAATCTGGATGGCACGGATGTGCAAATTCGTGAACAACCGCGACAAGGTCTGGGTCGCAACGAGGTAGCCATCGGCGATGCGGTGGGTTTTGTTGATCGTAACCAGCAGCAACGCAGTGGTCGTATCATTCGTCTCAACGACAAGACGGTCACCTTGCTCTGCGGGCAGCAGCAATGGCGAGTGGCTTACGCCTATCTGCATCGGGTGATAAATACAGACACGATTGAGCAGCATGTGTTTGGGCTTGATGCAACACCATTGGAGATGAAGTGAGGCGGGATGAGTGAATATCAATATTACGAATTTGTCGCCATTGATCAGCCGTTAACGCCGAGGCAAATGGCCGAATTGCGTGCCTGTTCCTCGCGGGCATCCATTACACCGACCAGCTTTGTTAATGAGTACCACTGGAGTGGCCTCAAGGGTGATCCGGATGACTGGATGCGGCGCTATTTCGATGCGCATGTCTATGTTACCGATATGTGTGTCTGCTGTTTTATGGTGCGTGTGCCGCGTGAAATTTTTGATGGCGCAACACTTAATACCTTTGCGACCGAGTCTTCGATCTACATCAATCACAGTGAATCACACTGGATTATCTCGTGGAATCTCAACGAAAGTGAAAATTATGACCGCTTCTGTGAGGACGATGGCCGGGGCTGGATGGGGCGACTGATCGCGTTGCGGGACGAATTGTTGCGTGGCGATTTGCGTTCATTATATTTGGGCTGGTTGGCCGGAGTAACGGCGGGCGAAGTAGAAGAGGGCGAGAGCGAACCACTTCCGCCTCCGGGGTTGTCACGACTGACGCCAGCCCAGCAGGCTTTGGTCGAACTTTTGGAGATTGATCCTGACCTGATTGCCGCAGCCGCCAATGGTGATGTCGGAATAGATGCGGAGTCGGATGATACCGACAGGCAAATGGATGTGTGGATTGCAGGCCTGTCTGCCGATGACAGCCGCCAGGTACTCAAGCTGCTGCTTTCCGGCCAATCTAATCGGGCCGAGCGTCAATTGAAATCCCGTTTTTTGACGTGGCAGAGGGAAAATTCCGCAACACGAGTGACAGTCAACGTCCTACGTACCATCGCGAATCTGCGGGAACTCGCCGCGTCGGCTGGAAGTGTGCGTCGGCAGTGCGAAGCTGAACAACGTATCAAGCTCAAGGCAGAACAGCAAGCCCAACGTGATGCGTATCTGCGCACACTGGCTGCGGACTTCGACCGCTGCTGGCAGATGCTGGATAAGAAAGCGGAACGAGGTATTGCATCGGCCTATGACGATGTCAGCCGGGCTGTAGTTGATCTGGCCGAGGCTTACAAGCTCTGTTCTTCGGGACAGGAGTGGAAGCACGCCATGCAGCGGTTCATGGCGCGACACCTCAAGCGCGGTGCCTTGGTGCGGCGACTGGTGGAGGCTGGCTTATGGAAAAAATCATGAAAATTACTGCCGAAAAGCATAGCTGGGAATTCGCGCCGCGATTTCGTCGTAGTGCTTTCGGTTGGCGTTCTCAACCTGCCATTACCCGCATCAAGGAAGCTGTTGTCGAGATTAAAAAAGTCGCCCGGAAAGAGCCTGTGCTGGCAGCCGAGGGCGCTGTGCTGTTTTTGGAAAAAGTCTCCCCAGCCTTGCAGAATGTCGATAGTTCCTCGGGTGCCATCGGTAGTGCCGTTAATCGGGCCCTCACTGATCTGGTGTCCATTATCGCCCGCGCGAATGTCGAAAAAACTCTGCGTGCAAAATGGCTGGAACGATTGTATGAAGCCCATGCCGCTGACCAGGTTCCTTACATCGAAAGTCTGGGCGACAACTGGGGTGAGCTATGCGCCACACCTGAGCTGGCGGCCGTATGGGCAGATCGTTTAATCGGTGTTGTAGAACAAGTCTGGTCTGGCAGTGAGGAGCGATCCGGCTTCTTTCACGGGACTTATATGTGTTTCTCCGCGCTGCTTCTGGCCGGACGCTACGATCAGTTGCTGGCTTTGCTCGAAAAGGCACCGTTTGTTTGGTGGTATGACCGGCAATGGGGCGTCAAGGCGCTGATTGCCCAAGGCAAGAAAGCCGAAGCCTTGCGCTATGCGGAAATGTCGCATGGTCTGAACAACAATCCGGAAAGCATCGCTCAAGCCTGTGAGGAAATATTGCTCTCGTCAGGTATGGCGGATGAAGCCTATCAGCGCTACGCGATAGTAGCCAATCAAGGAACGACCTACCTGTCCACGTTCCGCGCTATTTGCAAAAAATATCCGCACAAATCACCCACCGACATTCTCAACGATCTGGTGGCCAGTACACCCGGCCAGGAAGGTAAATGGTTTGCAGCAGCCAAGGATGCGAGCCTGTACGAGTTAGCGATTGAACTGGCCAGGCAATCGCCAGTTGATCACCGTACCTTGAACCGCGCGGCGTTGGATTTCATTGAAACCCAGTCGCTATTCGCGATTGAAGCTGGATTGCTGTCACTGAGGTGGATACTCGCGGGCAGGGGATACGAGGTTACGGCAGGTGAGGTGATGACTGCATTTGATGCGAGCATGCGCGCGGCGAGTGTGGCGGGAAGTGCCGAGCAAACTTTGTTGCGCGTTCGGAAGTTGCTGGATGCTTACCCGCAAGACAGTTTTGTACGCGGGGCGCTGGCGAGGTTGGTGTGAGCGGAGTGTTGAGTAACCCGTTCAGATGGGATAATCGAGCGGTATATGACATGATCAACACGTATTCGCACCAGATTTTGAACTAAACTTTGGATAAAGTGTAACTATATGGCGCGATTTCTATATATCGCGCCAAGCCGTTGTGTGGCGTAATTTGGCTGTTGCGCGCCAAATAAAATGATGCAATAACGTTATGCGTGCCACAAAAAAGAATAAATTACATGCTGCAGCACCTGCGGCCCAAGCTTTATTGATGATTTTCCTGGGGGGATAAAAATCCTTTCATCCGTAAGGATTTTACATTTTATTCCTGCGCGAACGAATAAATCTGCGCGACCTTGCGGATTTTCACGCAAAACCTCCAAGATATGCAATAATCCTCATGAACAAGGGGATTGCAATGAAGATACAACTCAATAGTGCATCTGATGTCGGCAAGATTGTCTGGGCTACCCGAAAGGCTCAAGGGCTTCGTCAGGACGACACGGCAGGCAGTATCGGTCTTAGTGAAAATTTTCTCGGCAAGGTCGAGAAAGGGAACGAGTCTGTGCAATGGGGTAAGCTTTTCCAAGCCATGAAAGGTTTGGGCATTCGCGTCTATCTTGATGTGCCGGACGGCATCGCTCTGCAAATCAATGAGCAGAAGCAAAAGAATAAGCCATGAGCGAGCGCACATTGCTGGTTTCCCTCAATAACGGTCCGATCGGCACGTTGCGGGACGAGAACGGGATATGGTCTTTCAAGTACGACAGCGCCTGGCTCAACAACCAACAACACTTCGGCCTGAGTCCATCCCTGCCGTTGCAACAAGCGCCGCTGCTGGATCTGTCATCGAAGCGTCCCGTGCAGTGGTATTTCGACAACCTCCTGCCCGAAGAGCATCAAAGAAGATTGCTGGCCGGCGATGCCCGCATCGATGCTGCGGATGCATTCGGGTTGCTGGGCTACTACGGTGCCGAGTCTGCCGGTTCGCTCACCCTGCTTCCGCCTGATGCTCAGAATCAAATAGAGGAAGCACTACTCCCCTTGCCAGATGCCGAGCTTAACGAACGGATACTTGCCTTACCCCGAGTGCCACTCACGCATGGTGCAAAAAAGCGCATGTCGCTGGCGGGTGCGCAACACAAGTTAGCAGTCGTATTGCAGGATGGGGCGCTGTTCGAGCCTGTAGGTGCGACACCCTCGACGCATATCCTCAAGCCTGATCACCCGGATGCTGACTATCCGCATTCTGCTATCAATGAGTGGTTCGTGATGCGGTTGGCCAAGCGGGCCGGGTTGAACGTTCCTGATGTTCATCGCCGCTATGTTCCTGCGCCCGTGTATATCATCGACCGCTTCGACCGCGTTCGAGATGCGCGTGGCTGGCAACGCCGGCATGTCATCGATGCCTGCCAGTTGCTGGGGCTTGATCGCAGCTTCAAATACAGCCAGGGTAGTATGGCCAGCCTGGCGGCCTTGGCAGACCAATGTCGAGGCAATATTGCTGCGCGCACCCGGCTTTTCAGCTGGCTGGTGTTCAACGTGCTGGTCGGCAATACCGACGCGCACCTGAAGAACCTGAGCTTTCTGGTAAGTGAAGAGGGTGTCGAACTGGCTCCACACTACGACATCCTGAGCACGGCCTGCTATGAGACACTGGCCTACGACAAGAAAAGCTGGCCAAACCTGACAGAGATGGCGTGGCCCATATTGGGCAAACAGTTCATCGCAGACGTCGACCGGGCGCTGCTCATCGAAGCTGCTGATGCCCTCAACATCAGGAAGGCAACTGCAGAGCGTCTGTTGGATAACCTGTGCAATCACATCATGGGCAAGGCGGAAGAAATCTATAAGGAATTCGAGGCAGAGAACGCATCCCTCAAGCAGCGCGCTGACCTTGCACCCATTCTCGCGGGAGAATCTCGTTGTTTACGGACGATTATCCACGTCGTGATCAAGGAGGTCGCGGCGAAACTGAAGCAAAGGTGAAGATTTATAGAACTTGATTGGCGAGGTTAGAAATCATGTGGTCGTAATTGCCTGCACCAAGAAAATTACTTAATTGAGAGGGTGCTCTATTTGGCAATCGGAGTTGGATTGCGGTCTTTGCGTTGGATACTCGCGGGCAGGAGCTACGAGGTTGCGGCTAGTGCGGTGTGAATTTGATGCGATCATGGCGCGGAATGGTGGCGGGAAGTAGGAGGTCAAACGAGCTTGATGTGCAGTTCCGTTGCGACTAGAATTAAACGCCGCCTATAAATCCAGATTGCAGGAGCGCCGCCATGAGTATTGCCGATACCTATGTTCGTGCTCGCATCGATAAGGTTACTAAAGAACGGGCCACTGACGCACTGGCAGCAATGGGTCTGTCAATATCGGATGCTATTCGCTTGCTGATGCTGCGTGTCGCCGATGAGCGTCGTTTGCCATTTGATGTAAAAGTGCCGAACGCGACTACCCGTAAGGCTATTGTCGAGCTTGAATCAGGCAAGGGAAAACGTTTCGACAGCGTTGATGTACTGATGGCTGATTTGAATGCGGACGTTTGATCGTTCAACTGCCTTCAAACGTGATTACAAACGTGTGATGGCAACTCCACAACATAATAAAGACGTGGGGTCGTTGTTGCCGGAGATCTTGAATTTCTGCTTGTCGATCAACCTTTGCCAGATAATAATCGTGATCACGCGTTGAGCGGTGATTGGACCGGATATAGAGAGTGTCATGTCAAGCCAGATATTCTGTTAATCTACCTCAAACCAGATTTAGACACTTTGCGGTTGGCGCATTTTGGCTCACATAGCGAGCTATTCGGTTGATTCAACTATTTTGTTTCTGTATCTTATGACAATGTAGAACAATATTTTCTAATTATGGTATCAGTGATGGTATTGTTAATTTTTATTTATAAAATATATAATATAATCAAGGCGATGGATGTGTTGTTTACAATTGAGTGGGAGTGACAGGGACTATTAACGTCTATTGAAGACTATTGATAACCGTCGAAAAATCAATCATCAACAGAAAAATGGCAGACTGATTTTGAAGGGTAATTTGGTCCAGCGTTCTTCTGTTGACGGTATCCGTGA
>JAURZN010000113.1 GCA_030653355.1 Gallionella sp.
GCGTGCCGAGTTGATGTCGATCCCGGTCAGCGCTTCGGTATTGTCGAAGACGAAGGAGCCGCCGGAAGGCATGCGCACATCGCGCGCATGGGCAGATTCGATCTGGTGTTCGATCTGGAAGCGCGAGAACAGCGGCACGTCGTCCACATAGAGCTTGATGCGGTTGACGTTGTCAGGCATCACTGTGCTCATGAAGGCATGTGCCTGCTGATATACGTCTTCGGTGTCGATCAGGATTTCGCCGATTTCCGGATTGAAGTAATCGCGAATGGCGCGTACCACCAGCGAGCTTTCAAGATAGATCAGGGACGGCGCCTTTTCGCTGCTAGCCGCATCCGCAATGGCTGTCCACAGCTGATTCAGGTAGTTCAGATCCCACTGCAGTTCTTCTTCGTTGCGTCCGATGCCGGCCGTGCGCGCGATGATGCTCATGCCTTCCGGTACATCCAGATGCGACAAGACTTCGCGCAACTCGGTACGTTCATCCCCCTCGATGCGGCGTGATACACCGCCGCCGTTCGGGTTGTTCGGCATCAACACGATGTAGCGACCGGCAAGACTGATGAAGGTGGTCAGTGCTGCGCCCTTGTTGCCGCGCTCGTCCTTCTCGATTTGCACCAGCAGTTCCTGGCCTTCGCGCAAGGCTTCCTTGATCGAAGGGCGGTTGCCACAACCGGGTTGATAATACTGCGAAGACACCTCTTTGAACGGCAGGAAACCGTGACGATTACCGCCATATTCGACGAAACAGGCTTCGAGGCTAGGCTCGATGCGTGTGATGACAGCCTGGTAAATGTTGCTTTTACGTTGTTCTTTTCCGGCGGTTTCAATGTCCAGGTCAATTAATTTTTGACCGTCAACAATGGCGACACGGAGTTCTTCCGGTTGTGTCGCATTGAATAACATGCGTTTCATTTATGTTTTCTCCCGCGCTCTGACACGGGTAAGACTCAAGCTACAGCGACTAAGCGCAGGCAGGGAAAAATCGTGTGAACAGTGTATAAAAACAGTTGATCAAATCGGTTCTCTTTGAGTAGTTGGTCTTGTTGTTTGGGTAGCGTGGCATAAATTGCAGCACGATTGGGGAGAATTCCTGGATTCGTGCAGGGCGGCTAATCAGCGGCGCCTGCATGTGTCCGGCTCGACCACAAGGTGTTGCATTCGTTTGCCCCGTTACGGAAATCCACAGGTGCTTTGAGCGCGCAAATCAATTACTATCACTGCTGGTTCCGGTGAGTGATATTAACCGGGCTGCGGTTGGAGGGAGGAGGCGCATTGCGCCATCGCTATTTCCAACTGACTGAACAAATTTCAATGTAGAAAATTGCCAGAGACAATCGGCGGGGGATGTATCCCGAACTTATCCAATCCAAAACGCGCGAACGCCGAAGTATAAGCATAATGAATAGTTTAAGCAAAGAATCTGTCACATTACTTACGATAGATGAAAGCGGTGAAGCGCAGCGCATCGACAACTTCCTGTTTCGTCATTTGAAAGGGGTGCCCAAGAGCCATATTTATCGCATCCTGCGCGGCGAAGTGCGGGTGAACAAGAAGCGTGTGGATCAGACCTATCGCCTGAAACTGGGCGATCTGTTGCGCATCCCGCCTGTGCGTGTGGCGCAAAGAGAAGATGTTTCCACGATCCATATTCCGTCAGCTGAGTTGCCTGTCATTTATGAAGACGACGCGCTGCTGGTCATCAATAAACCCTCCGGTCTGGCTGTGCATGGTGGTAGCGGGGTGAGTTTTGGTGTGATAGAACAAATGCGCCACGCCCGTCCACAGGCCAAGTTTCTGGAACTGGTACACAGGCTGGACCGCGAAACTTCAGGGGTTTTGCTGCTGGCGAAGAAGCGTTCCGCGCTGACTGCGATGCATGAGATTATGCGCGAGGGCAACAGCGATAAACGCTATCTGACGCTGGTGCTGGGACGGTGGCTGAACGTCAAACAGCACGTCAAGCTGCCGCTGCACAAATTCGACACGCCGCAAGGCGAGAAGCGCGTGACGGTCAGGGAGGGCGGGCAAGCTTCTCACACCATCTTTACGTTGCAGCAAACCTGGCCGGGGTTCAGTTTATTGGAGGCGCAACTCAAGACCGGACGCACCCACCAGATACGTGTGCATCTGTCACATCTGGGTTTTCCGATTGCCGGAGATGATAAATACGGTGATTTCGCGCGTAACCGGGAATTGATGAAGCAGGGCTTGAAGCGCATGTTTTTGCACGCGCATTCGATTTCATTCAGCCATCCGCTGACCGGTGAGCCGCTACAGATCAGCGCACCGCTGCCGCCGGAGTTGCAGAACTTCGTGGATAAGCTGAATGCACAGGGAAACTGAAGAAAAACGTATTTTGGGCGGGAATCTGTTTCATGAGCCTATGCTTCAAATGATCAGTGGGTTTTCGCTACGCATCATTTCGGCCGCTTCCGAGGCGGGCAGTGCCCGGCTGAACAGATAGCCTTGCAGTTCATCGCAGCCATTGCTGCGCATGAAGCTCAGTTGATCTGCGTTTTCAACGCCTTTTGCCAGCACGCTGAGTTTCAGGCTATGCGCCAAATCGATGATGATGTTGGCGATTTCAGCATCGCCGGGGTCGGTAATCATGCCATGCACGAAGGACTGGTCTATCTTCAGGCTGTCTATGGGAAAGCGCCGCAGGTAGGCGAGGTTGGAATAGCCGGTGCCAAAATCGTCAAGTGAAAGTTTTACACCGAGTTTTTTGAGGTTGCGCATTGTTTCTATGGCGCGTTCCGGTTCTTGCATCATCATGTTTTCGTTCAATTCCAGTTCCAGATGACGTCCGTCTATCCTGTATTTGTTCAGGCTTTGTTCAATAAGTTTGTCGAGATTTCCGTTGCGGAACTGCCTGGCGGAAATATTGATTGCGACCAGCACATCTTTTAATCCTTCATCCAGCCACTGGCGAATTTGCAGGCAGGCGCGCTCCAGCACCATGTTGCCTATGGTCAGAATGACACCGGTTTTTTCGGCCAGCGGGATGAATTCGGCGGGCGACATCGGCGTGCCATCGGGTTTATTCCAGCGTATCAGGGCTTCCACGCCGCATATTTTGCCGCTGTGCAAATCAATTTTCGTCTGATAGTGCAGCTGTAGTTCGTTATTTAGCAGGGCGCGGTGCAAATCATTTTCCATCACCAGTTTGCTGTGCGCATCGGCGTTTAATTCCTTGGTGTAGAACGAGAACTGGTTGCGGCCATTTTCCTTGGCGTAATACATGGCGGCATCGGCATTTTTCATCAATTCGGTTACGGTAGCGCCGTCATTCGGAAACAGGCTGATGCCTATGCTGCAGCCGATAAAGACTTCATGCACACCGGACAGTATGAAGGGATCGCTCAGCGAGTTGATGATGTCGCGTGCCACTACAGCAGCGTCCTGAGTATCGCTCAGCGTGCTCGCCAGCAGGATGAATTCATCGCCGCCCTGACGCGCCAGCGTGTCGCCTTCGCGCAGGCGCAGGCTAAGGCGCTCGGCGACGGCACAGAGTAACTCGTCACCGACTGGATGACCAAAACTGTCGTTGACGATCTTGAAGTGATCCAGATCAAAGAACAGCACGGCGAGCTTCAGCCCGTGACGATGCGCCTGTTCGATTTCCTGTTCGAGCCGGGTCTCGACCATGGAACGATTGGGCAGGCGGGTCAGCGCATCGTGATGGGCCATGAAGTGGAGCTGCGCCTGGTGTTCCTTGAGTTCGCTGATGTCGGCGAATACCCCGACGTAGCGTATCGGCTGTTGCTGTTCGTTGAATATGCTGCTGATGGTCAGCAATTGCGGAAAAATTTCGCCATTCTTGCGCCGGTTCAATATTTCGCCCTGCCAGTGCCCCGTTTCCTGTATTTGCTGCCACATCGTCTGGTAGAAAAGCCTGTCTTGCCGGCCCGAGCTGAGGAAATTGGGATTTTTGCCCGTCATTTCTTCCATGCTGTAACCGGTAATGGTGGAAAAAGCCGGGTTGACCGCGACGATGCTGGGCGTCAGGTCGGTAATCATCACTCCTTCGTGGGTGCTTTTCATTACCGCGGCGGCTTCGTGCAGCTTGTCTTCGTTGTGTTTGCGTTCGGTGATTTCCACCAGACTGCTCAACAGGGCGGGCTGGCCGTCGAATTCCATGATGCATGCCGAGAGCAGCACCCAGATGATTTCTCCCCCCGCCTTGTAAAGCCGAATTTCCTCGTCGGAGATGATTTGTTGTTCGAGCACCTTGGCGATGATGCGCGCGCGCTCGTGCGGGTCAACATAAAATTTAACGGCGAGTGTTCCTGTGCCCTGTTCGCGACTGATGCCGAACATGAGTTCGGCGCGATGATTGCCGTACAACAGTACGCCATCCGTGAGGCGACTGATGACGACCGGGAAGGGTGCGGCTTCGACCAGGCTGCGATAACGCGCTTCGCTCTGACTGAGCGCGGCGGCGATCTCGTTGCGCTGTGATTCTGTTTTTTCCTTCTCGATAGCGATGCCCGCCATGCGGGCGAATTCGCCGACCAGTTCCAGTTCGGTGTCGCCTGGCAGGTGAGGGTGGTCAAAGTACAGGGTAACTACGCCGAGCACCTTGTCATCGCCGCCCTTGAAGGGTATCGCGGTACAGGCGCGAAACCCGGCGCGCGCGGTGAGTTCGCGCAGGGAGGCCCAATAGGGGTGGGTCTGTACATCCTCGACGATAACAGTCTCGCCGCTATAGGCCGCCGTTCCGCAGGAATAGAGGCCAGGGCCGGGACGCAAACCTTCGATTGCGGCCAGGTAGTAGTCCGGCAGGCCGGGTGCGATGCACGCTCCCAGACAACCGGTGCGCGCATTTAATTGCAGCACCGAGGCGCGCATCGCAGGGAATAATTTTTCCAGATGCTGAATGGTGGTCAACAGGATGTCGGCAAGCGGCTGATTCGCGATAATCCTGTCCAGCACATCGATGCGTGCGGTGTGCATCATGGACAAGACTTCGGGAATGGAAATTCTGGCTGAAACTGTGGTTGCGTCTGTGTTCAGGATTTCACTGAGTTTGATTTTTTTCATGATAAACACAGCCCAAAAAGTGTAGGGAGGATACGCTACTCAACGCTCAATTGCTGTAGGGCAATTCTGATTTCCGGCGACATTTTGGCCGGATGAGGGGCAGGGTATGGAATCGAAAATTACCGCCGCAGAGCGTGCGAATTTCACGGAATTAGCATCGATTTTTGAAGTGACGGACGGGCCATTTTATCACGCGTAAAAAAGGACACCCGGGGGGTGTCCTTTCAGTATGCTGCATAACAACAGGCTTTATTCGACCTTGGCAGCCGCGCGCAAGTCGGTGATCGCTTTCTGTATCGCCTGCTGTTGCAGGCGTTGTTGCAACTGCGGCTTCAGTTCGTCAAAGGCAGGCACTTTGAGCGCGCGCACGTCGTCCAGTCTGATGACGTGCCAGCCGAATTGCGACTGTACAGGTTCTTTGGTGTATTCACCTTTTTTCAGGTTCAGCAAGGCGTTGGCGAAGGGTTCAACAAAGTTCTTCGGTACGGTCCAGCCCAGTGAGCCGCCACGTTCAGCCGAACCGGTATCCAGAGATTTCGTAGCGAGCTTGTCGAATTTTTCCTTCTTGCCCAGTTTGGCGATGACGGCGCGGGCTTCGGCTTCGCTGGACAGCAAGATGTGGCGCGCATCGTATTCCTTGTCGCCCAGCTTGGCTTTGAGGGTTTCATAGGCTTGCTGGAGTTGCGTTTCGCTGACCGGGTTTTTCTTCAGCTGGTTCTGCACATAGGCGTTGACCAGTACGGTTTGTTTGGCGATTTCAATTTGCTGGACGACATCTGCTGTCTTGTCCAGACTGTCTTTAAGCGCGGACTGCAACATCAACTCGCGGCTGATCAGGTCGTCACGAATGGCTTTGCGTAATTCCGGGCCGTCGGTCTGGCCCTGCGCCAGCGCAGCGGTCACGTTCATTTCGACGCGTTCCTGTGAAATGGCCACGCCATTGACGATGGCAGCGGATTTTTCTTCGGCCATAGCGGGGTTGATCGCCAGTGCGATCAAAATAGCTAGCGCTGTAAATTTACGGGTTTTCAACATGTGCATCCTCTTCAAATATAAATAATAGGAAATTTAAATTTCGTCCGGCGTTTTCGCCTGTATGTTGAGTGCGTGTATTTCACGTTTCAACATCTCCTCCAGCGCGGAATATATCATACGGTGGCGTGCCATCGTACCCTTTCCGGTGAATTCGGCGGAGACGATGCGCAATACATAATGACCGCCGCCATCGCGGGCGCCGGCATGTCCGGCATGTTTATGGCTTTCGTCTATTATCTCCAGCGTAACCGGGTTGAGCGCAGCCAGATGTGCGCGCATTTTTTCCATGCGGTTCATGCCGGGAATGCCTTTTTAAAGGGTTGTACGCTGACCCGCTCATATACGCCGCCGACCAGATAAGGGTCGGCATGTGCCCATTCCTGTGCTGCGGACAGCGAGGCAAACTCGGCCACGATCAGGCTGCCGGTGTAACCCGCTGTGCCCGGATCTTCGGCATCCACGGCAGGGAAGGGGCCGGCCAGCAGCAGGCGTCCTTCAGCCTGCAGTGCCTGCAGGCGGGCGATATGTGCGGGACGGGAGGCCAGACGTTTTTCCAGACTGTCCGGCACGTCCTGCCCTGTGATGGCATACCACATCAGTTGTTCTCCTTTTTTTCATCCACATACTTCGCCAGCCACGCGCTTTGCGCCAGGATGAACACCAGCATCAGACCGGTGAAGCCGAATAGTTTGAAATTGACCCATGTGTCGGTGGAATAGTTGAACGCCACGTACATGTTGATAAAACCGAGCGCCGCAAAGAACAGACTCCAGCTTAAGTTCAAACGGTTCCACACGCGTACCGGCAGGGCCATTTTTTCACTCAGCAGGGCGCGTATCAGATTTTTGCTGAACAGCAAATTCGACCCCAGCAGAATCACGGAAAACAGCCAGTACAACACGCTGGGTTTCCATTTGATGAAGGTCTCATCTTGCAGCATCAGGGTTGCGCCGCCGAATATACCGATAATGGCGAAACTCACCCAGAGCATGGTGTCCACTTTGCCGTGTCGGTATTTTGTCCAGATTATCTGGACTACGGTCGCAGCAATGGCGATTGCGGTCGCAACATAAATGCCCTGAAATTTGAATGCGATAAAAAAAAGAATGACGGGAAAGAGATCGAAAAGCAGTTTCATGGTTTATTTTCTATCGAGAACGAGTGAGGCTGAATTGATGCAATAGCGTAATCCGCCGGGTGGCGGGCCATCGGTGAATACATGTCCGAGATGTGCGCCGCACTGCGCACAGTTTACTTCATCCCGGCGCATGCCGTGAGTCGTATCGCTGCGCGTTGTCAGGCTATTGTCCTGCACCGGTTGTGTGTAGCTGGGCCAACCCGAACCGGATTCAAACTTGTGAGCGGCATCGAATAAGGGGTGGGCACAGCACGCGCAACGATAGACGCCCGCATCATGGCAATCCCAGAATTTTCCGCTAAACGGCGGCTCGGTGCCGCACTGGCGACATACCCGATATTGCTCGGCCGTGAGTTCAGCGCGCCATTCGGCATCCGATTTGTTGACGGCTGGATTCATCTTCAGTTTTACAGGACCTCGCCCGCATGGTCGGCCAGTCGTGAGCGTTCGCCGCGCAGCAGGGTGATGTGACCGCCATGTGGCCAGCCCTTGAATCTGTCCACCACATAAGTCAGGCCGGAGCTGCCCTCGGTGAGGTAGGGCGTGTCTATCTGTGCGATGTTGCCCATGCACACCACTTTGGTGCCGGGGCCGGCGCGCGTGATCAGGGTTTTCATCTGTTTGGGCGTGAGGTTCTGCGACTCATCGATGATGATGTATTTATTGAGAAAGGTGCGTCCGCGCATGAAGTTGAGCGACTTGATCTTGATGCGTGAGCGGATCAAATCGCGTGTGGCTGCGCGTCCCCACTCGCCCGCCTCCTCGTCGGACTTGTTCAGCACATCCAGATTGTCATCCAGCGCGCCCATCCACGGCGTCATCTTTTCCTCTTCGGTGCCGGGCAGGAAGCCGATGTCCTCGCCGACCGGCACGGTCACGCGGGTAATGATGATTTCCGTATAGCGCTTGGTTTCCAGAGTCTGCATCAGACCCGCGGCCAGCGTCAGCAGAGTTTTTCCGGTGCCCGCCTGTCCCAGTAGAGTGACGAAATCGATTTCGGGATCCAGCAGCAAATTCAGCACAAAGTTTTGTTCGCGATTGCGTGCGACGATGCCCCACACATTGTTCTTGCTATGCGTGTAGTCGGTCAGGGTGCGTAGCACGGCGCTATTCTCGTCCTGTTCCAGCACGCACGCATAAAACGGGGTGTCGTCTTCCTTGTAAACGAATTGATTGATGAAAAACGCGCCGCACAGCGGGCCGTTTATCCGGTAGTAGGTGTGACCGTCCCTGAGCCAGGACTCCATGTCGCGGCCATGCGTCTCCCAGAAATCCACGGGCAGTTGCAGTACGCCGCCATACAGCA
>JAURZN010000116.1 GCA_030653355.1 Gallionella sp.
GGCGGCGGCAATATTCCGCCCATGGTGCGGCGCAGTTAATTCAAGGAGAGCATCATGGGTTCATTCAGTATCTGGCATTGGTTGATTGTGTTGCTGATCGTCGCACTGGTATTCGGCACCAAGAAGCTGCGTAATATCGGCGGTGATTTGGGCGGTGCAGTAAAGGGCTTCAAGGAAGGCATGGCAAGCGCAAATGATGAGCCTGCCAAACAAGTTAAAGAAGAAGGACAAATCATTGAAGGCGAAGTGAAGAGCAAAAATAACACCCATGTTTGACATCGCTTTTGTTGAAATGCTGGTCGTAATGCTGGTGGCGTTGCTGGTCATCGGGCCGGAAAAACTACCCAAGGTGGCGCGTACCGTAGGGCATTTCTGGGGCAGCGTGCAGCGTTATGTAAGCAAAGTTAAAACAGATATCAGCAACGATGTCGCTTTCGAACAGGCACGCAAATTTCACGGGGACATCAGCGAGGATGTCGCCGCGTTGGGAAATTCGGTCAAACAGGCTGAATTGACCGTTGCGCAAAAGGTGTTGCATGCCCAGCACCGTGAACCGGAGGCCATTCCTGAGCCTTTGGCTGAATCATCAACTCCGGTAAAGCGGGACTAATGAGTACCACTGAAAGCCTGATCGCGCATCTGATCGAATTGCGCACGCGTCTGCTGCATTCGGTCATCGTCTTGTTGCTGATCTTCGTCTGCCTGTTTCCCTGGGCGGCAGATCTTTACGCACTGCTGGCGCAACCGCTGTTAGCCAAGCTGCCCAAGGGCGGGCAGATGATCGCTACCGATGTCATCACGCCGTTCATCGTGCCGCTCAAGGTCGCGCTGATGACGGCTTTCCTGATCGCGCTGCCTTATCTGTTGTATCAAGTGTGGCGTTTCGTCGCTCCCGGTTTATATGAGCATGAGAAACGTCTGGTCGTGCCGTTGATCGCCGCCAGCGTGATACTGTTTTTCTGCGGTATGGCATTCGCGTACTTCGTGGTATTCCCGGTGGTGTTCGGATTTATCACCGCGTCTGCGCCGGTCGGCGTGGCGGTGATGACCGACATCGATAAATACCTCAGCTTTGTGTTGTCCATGTTTATGGCATTCGGCATTACTTTCCAGGTGCCGGTTGCGGTGGTCGTGCTGGTGCGCATGGGTATGGTCAGCATAGCGAAATTGCGCGAGATTCGCCCTTATGTTGTGGTGGGCGCATTTGTGATCGGCGCGATCTTCACTCCGCCCGATGTGGTTTCGCAGTTCATGCTGGCAGTGCCGCTGTGGTTGTTGTACGAAGCGGGTATCGTGGTGGCGAACTGGATGAAGCCGGTTGAAAAGCCGTCGTCGTAGGGCAATTCACGAATTGCCCGGAACGAATTACTGAGCCTTGGGTTTCGGACGTTTGCCGATTTTGACCGGTAAAGTTATTTCGGCTCCATTGCGCACCAGTTTGATGATGGCGGATTTGCCGGGCGGCAGGTTGGCAACGGTCTCCAGCATGGCACTCCAGTTGTTGATGGATTTGTCGTCAATGGACACCAGGATGTCGCCCCTCTTCATGCCGGCCTGTTCCGCCGGGCTATTGCGTATGATCTCGGTAATCAATACGCCATTGGCGCTGCTCAGTTTGAAGGATTCGGCCAGTTCGGGGGTGAGTTCCTGTATGCCGGCGCCTATCCAGCCGCGTGTCACCGATCCGTGCTGAATGATTTGTTCCATAGTCTTTTTCGCGACAGTCGCGGGTATCGCAAAACCGATACCCAGTGAACCCCCGTTAGGGGAATAGATTGCGCTGTTGATGCCTATCAGGTTGCCGTTTATATCCACCAGTGCGCCACCGGAATTGCCTGGATTGATCGCGGCATCCGTTTGAATGAAATTTTCAAAGGTGTTCAGGCCGAGATGGTCGCGTTTGAGCGCGCTGATGATGCCCATGGTAACGGTTTGGCCGACGCCGAAGGGATTGCCTATGGCCAGTACCATGTCGCCGACATGCGCGCTTTCGGGATGGCCGAAGGTGATGGCGGGCAGGCTGCCGGGCATATCTACCTTAATCACGGCCAGATCGGTTTCCGGGTCTGATCCGATCACATGTGCCCGTGCTTTGCGACCGTCGGCAAGCGCGACTTCAATCTGATCGGCGGCCTCCACAACGTGGTGGTTGGTCAGGATGAAGCCGTCTGCGCTGAAGATGACGCCCGATCCCAGACTGGAGCTGCGTTGTGGGTTACTGTCACCGAGTTGATCCCCGAAGAAAAAGCGGAAGCGCGGATCGTCCATGAAGGGGTTGATGGGGGTCTTGATGGTCGTGCTGGTGAAGATGTTCACCACCGAGGGCATGGCCTTTTTTGCGGCACTGCTCAAACCGGTGACGGGCAGGGTGCTGTCGGCGGGTTGCGTCGGACTTTCATATAGCGTGACCACGCCATTGCGCGCTGCATTCGGCAATAATTCGGGTTTTAGCGTATGGATGATGAACAGCAGCGCCAGCGCGATGGTTACGGTTTGTGTAAATAACAGCCAGTGTTTACGCATGGTAAGATGAACCTGATCGTTTTAGGTAGAAATATAATAATCCGTTGGGAGTTACATGAAGCTTGATGAATTGCGCGATTATAACGCAAGCCTGTTGCAAACTACGCTGTTCAAGGATTACTGCCCGAATGGCGTGCAAGTAGAAGGGCGCGCACAAGTGCAGCGTATCGCCACGGCCGTAACCGCGTCCCAGCAGGTGCTGGACGAAGCGATTGCCTGGGGTGCGGACGCGATACTGGTGCATCACGGTTATTTCTGGCGCAACGAAGATGCCTGCATCGTCGGTATCAAAAAGCGGCGCATTGCGCAATTGTTAAGCAATGATGTGAGTCTGCTGGCTTATCATCTGCCGCTCGATGCGCATGCCGAACTGGGTAATAATGCGCGCCTGGGCAAGTTGCTAGGCATGTCGGAGCAGGGCAGGTTTGGCGAACAAAATGTCGCGTGTTTCGGCGTGCTGGAAACCCCTCGGGCACTGTCGTTGTTTGCGGAGCAAATCGAGCACAGTTTGCAGCGCACGCCGCAAGTCATCGGCGATGCTTGCAAAGTCATAAGTAGGGTGGCGTGGTGTAGCGGGGGGGCGCAAGGCTACTTTGAGGCGGCCATCGCGCAGGGAGTGGATGCCTTTTTGACCGGTGAAATCTCTGAACAGAATTTCCATCTGGCCAATGAGACGGGCGTGGCTTTTATTGCAGCCGGGCATCATGCGACTGAGCGTCTGGGTATCCAGGCGCTGGGCGAGAATCTGGCTGACAGGTTTGCGCTGGAACACCGTTTCTTTGATCAAAATAACCCGGTTTAACCGCTCAGCAGAGCATTGCAAATTCACAGTGTGTTGCGTAGTATTGCGAACTTGATTTTTAGCATGTGGCTTCGCGTGCGAAATTTGTCAGGTATTAAAGGATTTGGAACGATAGACGGGGCAGCGCCGTTCCGCTGCAAGCAGCAATAAAGCCATCGTTAAATGTTTTAAGAATTAATGGCGGTTGTATTTTGGAGGCGATATGAAAATAAAGTTCTTGCTCAGTGTGTCCGTTTTTTTGGCGTTTTCATTTAACGCGTTGGCCGAATCGTCCGGACCCGAGATGGGTGCGCTCAAGCTAACCGGGGGCGGGCAGGTCAGCTTTAAGTCTGATGTGCAGCCCATCATCCATGATTACTGCTTGAATTGTCATATCCCCGGCGGGAAGGGCTATGTCAAAAGCGGGCTGGATATGAGCACTTATGAGAGTTTGATGAAAGGGACCAAATACGGCGCCGTCGTCAAACCGGGTGACAGCGAGACCAGCACGTTTACCAAGCTGCTTACCGGCACCAATCGCGGCCTGAAAATGCCGGCCGGCTTGAATGCTTCCGGCACGCTGGACAGGCAATACATTCTGACCCTGAGAAAATGGGTTCAGCAAGGTGCCAAGAATAATTAAGCATATAACCAAGCACTGATAAATCATTGTAAATGCAATGATTTATCATGTTTTGCTGGCAGTGTCCGGTTTTGCTATGTAGTATTCGCGGTTGGCAATCAGCTTTTGCCGGGATTCAGGAGTTTGCAGGTGTTTCCCCGGCGACCGCTACCATGAAAAAATAAGAATAATAGTGACAATCAACTTAGTTGATTGAATAGTAACGCTACCAATAAATAGGGATGAGGAATTATGAGTGAGAATGTAGATAACAATAAGCGTCGGCTGTTGATCGCGGCAAGCGCTGCGGCGGGCGGTGTGGCCGCCGCCGGGGCAGGCGCGCCGTTTGTGCTGAGCCTGATGCCGAGCGAACGCGCCAAGGCGGCAGGTGCGCCGATTGAAGTGGATGTGAGCGGGATTGAGCCCGGCGCAATGATGAGCGTGGAGTGGCAGGGTAAGCCGGTGTGGATAGTCCGCCGCACCCAGGAAATGCTCGATATTCTCACCAAGCATGACGCGGAATTGGCTGACCCGACATCTGAAGTTCCACAGCAGCCGGAATATTGCAACAATCCGACCCGTTCCATCAAGCCAGAATTCCTAGTTGTGCTGGGTGTGTGTACCCATCTGGGTTGTTCACCTACTTTCCGTCCTGAGGTTGCGCCAGCAGATTTGGGCGCAAATTGGGCGGGTGGATGGTTCTGCCCATGTCATGGTTCCCGTTTTGACCTGGCTGCACGCGTGTTCAAGGGTGTTCCGGCACCAACCAACCTGATTATTCCGCCTCACAAGTATCTCAGCGATACCCGTCTGATGATCGGTGACGATAGCAAGGGGAAAGCATGATGAATTTGCTCACTAAACTGGTAGGCTGGATAGATGAACGTTTCCCACTGGTTTCCATGTGGAAAGAACATGTGTCCGAGTATTACGCGCCGAAAAATTTCAACTTCTGGTATTTCTTCGGTTCGCTGGCGATGTTGCTGCTGGTGATTCAAATCGTCAGCGGCATTTTCCTGACCATGAATTACAAGCCTGATGCCTTGTTTGCATTCAACTCGGTCGAGTACATCATGCGCGACGTGCAATGGGGCTGGTTGCTGCGCTACATACATTCAACCGGCGCTTCGATGTTTTTCGTGGTGATTTATCTGCATATGTTCCGTGGCATAATGTACGGCTCTTATCGTAAGCCGCGTGAATTGCTGTGGATTATCGGCATGATCATCTATCTGGCGTTGATGGGTGAAGCCTTCATGGGTTATCTGTTGCCATGGGGTCAGATGTCGTTCTGGGGCGCGCAGGTGATTGTCAACCTGTTCTCTTCGGTACCTTTAATCGGTCATGACCTGGCTATCCTTATCCGCGGTGATTTCGTTGTTTCCGACATCACGCTCAATCGCTTTTTTGCACTGCACGTTGTTGCCATACCGCTGATTCTGGTGTTGATCGTTATTGCTCACCTGGTTGCCTTGCATGAGGTAGGTTCCAACAATCCTGACGGCATTGAAATCAAGAAGCACAAGGATGCCAACGGCAAACCGCTGGACGGAATTCCTTTCCATCCGTATTACACGGTAAAGGACGGGGTTGGCGTGATGGGCTTTCTGAT
>JAURZN010000118.1 GCA_030653355.1 Gallionella sp.
CGTCGTCTGGTTACCGCCGGTTCCAACAAGGGCTTCATGGACCCGTTCTCGACGGTGCGTCCCGAGCAGCAGGAATATGCCAAACAGATGCTGGGTCAGATACACCAGCAGTTCATCGACGTAGTCAGACAGGGGCGCGGCAAACGTTTGAAGGAAACGCCGGATACCTTCAGTGGTCTGGTGTGGAACGGTCAGGCCGGTGTAGCCATGGGGCTGGCAGATGGTTATGGCAGCGTGGAATCGGTGGCCCGTGACGTCATCAAGGCCGAAAATATCGTGGACTTTACCGTCAAGGAAGGATTCGCGGACAGGCTGGCGAAACGCTTTGGCGCGGGCGTGGCGAGCGCGTTCGGTCTCACGACTCAGAGCGGATTTGCGCTGCGCTACTAAGCGGACAGCGGCTCACTGGCGATCATGCTCACTGCCGGCACAGAATTCCCCAGCGCTGCCGGTACGGCCGGTCTGAGTACCGCGCAGGCTGAGCAGCGCTTCGCCGAGTTTGGCTACAATGAGCTGACTCCGCCAGAATCACGGCGATTGCACACGATAACCGTCGAGGTACTGCACGAACCGATATTCATGCTGCTGCTTGCCGCAGGCGGAATTTACCTGTTGCTGGGTGCTGTCTCCGATGCGCTGATGCTGCTGGGTTTCGTCGTGATTATCATCGGCATGACGGTGTTTCAGGCGCAAAAAAGCGAACGCGTGCTGGAAGCCTTGCGTGACTTGTCCAGCCCTCGCGCAAAGGTGATGCGCGATGGCCGTCAGCAACGCATTGCCGGACGCGAGGTGGTGCCGGGCGATCTGTTGCTGCTCACCGAAGGCGACCGGGTCGCGGCGGATGCCGTGCTGCTCAGTTGTAATGATCTGTTTGCCGATGAATCCATGCTGACCGGCGAATCTGTGCCGGTGCGCAAACAGTCCGGCGATTTGGACGCGCTTGCGCGTGAGCCGGGCGGCGACGACCAGCCTTTTGTCTATGCCGGTACGGTGCTGGTGCAGGGCAGCGGCATCGGACGGGTCGTCGCCACCGGCCATGAGAGCGCCCTCGGGCAGATCGGTCAGTCGCTGCACGACACGCAAGGCGGCACATCGCCGCTGCGCATCCAGACGGGCGTGCTGGTGCGCCGCCTGGTAATCGTCGCTGCTGTACTCTGTCTGTCGCTGGTGTTGCTCTACGGCTATACACATGGCCACTGGCTGAACGCGCTGCTGGCCGGAATCACGCTGGCGATGTCCACTCTGCCGGAAGAATTTCCGGTAATACTGTCTATATTCATGTCGCTGGGGGCGTGGCGCATCTCGAAACATCAGGTGCTGACGCGGCGGCTGGATGCGATCGAGACGCTCGGTGCCACCACCGTGCTGTGTACCGATAAGACCGGCACGCTGACCGAAAATCGCATGGTGATCCGCACGCTGTATGGCGACGGTCAGATGCTGGATGTCCACGAGCTGAACGAATTGCCGGAACCCTGGCACGAACTGGTCGAATTCGGCATTCTGGCCAGCGAACGTGAACCGTTCGACCCGATGGAACGGGCGTTGCATGAACTCGGGCAGCGCACCCTCACGGGCAGCGAACATCTGCACGACGAATGGCAGATCGTGCACGAATACAGTCTGTCGTCCGAGATGCTGGCGATGTCGCATGTCTGGCAGGGCGAGGATCAGCAGCATCACTGGGTGGCTGCCAAGGGTGCGCCGGAAGCGATCATCGATCTGTGCCATCTGCCCGAAGAGCAGGCGCAGGCTATAGGGCAGATCGCCGCCGGAATGGCCGATCAGGGCTTGCGCGTACTCGGCGTGGCGCGCGCCATGCTGTTCCCGGGCGTATCGTGGCCGGAACGGCAGCACGACATCGAATTTTCCTTTGTCGGCCTGCTGGGATTGCAGGACCCGCTGCGCGCCGATGTAAAAGAGGCCATAGAACAGTGCCATGCCGCCGGCATTCGCGTGGTGATGATTACCGGCGACCACGCCCGTACCGCACAGGCCATTGCCCGCGAACTCGGGCTGCCAGCGAATCGGGTGCTGAGCGGTGCTGAGCTGGACATGCTTTCAGATGAGGCGTTGCGCGCCCGGTTGCGCGATGTGCAGGTGTTTGCGCGCATCGTGCCGCAACAGAAGCTGCGTCTGGTGGAAGCCTTCAAAGCCAACGGCGAAATCGTCGCGATGACCGGCGACGGCGTGAATGACGCCCCCGCACTCAAGGCCGCGCACATCGGCGTCGCAATGGGTCGTCGCGGTACTGACGTGGCGCGTGAAGCGGCCGGTCTGGTGCTGCTTGAAGACGACTTCGCCTCTCTGGTCGCCACGGTGCGACTGGGGCGGCGCATCTACGACAATCTGCGCCGTGCGATGAGCTACGTGCTGGCGGTGCATTTGCCGATAGTTGGCATGTCGATGCTGCCCATCATGCTGGGCGGGCCGCTGTTGCTGATGCCGGCACACATCATGTTTCTGGAGCTGATCATAGGTCCCGCCTGTTCGATCTTCTTCGAAGCCGAGGCGGAAGAGAAAAACATCATGCAGCGTCCGCCCAGGGCAGCGACTGAGACTCTGTTCGGCGGCAGGCAACTGGTGCTCAGTCTGGTGCAGGGTGGTATCGCCTTTTGCGTCGCCGCCGCGGTCTTTATTTGGGGAGGTGCGGCAGGCTATGACGAATACACCGTGCGCGCGCTGGTATTTACGTCTATGGTGGCAGGCAATATCGCGCTGGTATTCGGCAACCGGACACAAAACGCGTCTGGGCTTGAAAGAAACCCGACGTTGCGCTGGATACTGCTGGGCACCGGCAGCGCACTGGTGCTGGTGCTGAGCGTACCGTTGCTGCGCGACTTGTTTCATTTTTCGGGCAGCCTGTCTCCCATGCTGCTCACCGGCCTGTTCGCGGCGGCTAGCGTGTATCTGCTGGTCATGGCGGTGAAACGGGCCATGCGTTCGGGCGCATAATTTCCGCTTGCGCAGCAGCAATAGAAAACACTTGATTCGCTGGTTCGGGCGCGATGGCTGAAGGGGTGCGGCAAGCATTCGGGTGTTTGCCGGTGGTGCGGGTTAACGCCGATTATGTGTGTATGGCAGAGCCGGATTGTGCGGCGGGAAAAAATTGCTTCGGCAGTTGTAGGCGCGATGCGCTTACATTTGATGCGCTTCCCCTAATCCGCTATAATGCGCGCCAATCTTTTGCGGGATGAGCTCACGGTTCTTCCCGCTTCTTTATGTCTAGCTTGTTGATTTTATTTGGGGGAGCATCTGGTGACGCAAACGAATCCTGCCATTCTTGTACTTGCCGATGGGACGGTGTTTCGCGGTGTAGCCATCGGCGCCTCCGGCAGCCGCGTGGGCGAGGTGGTATTCAATACCTCGATGACCGGCTATCAGGAAATACTCACTGATCCTTCTTATTGCAGGCAAATCGTTACACTGACCTGTCCGCACATCGGTAACGTAGGGGTGAATGACGAAGACGTCGAATCACGTCAGGTGTTTGCCAGCGGTTTGATTATTCGTGATTTGTCGCCGACAGTGAGTAACTGGCGTAGCAGGCAGTCGTTGCCGGATTACCTGAAAGCCAATGATGTAGTGGCGATTGCCGGTATCGATACCCGCAAGCTTACCCGGATACTGCGTGAAAAGGGTGCGCAGAGCGGCTGCATTGCCACGGGCACGGATGAGGTGGCCGCGCTGGAAGCCGCACGCGGTTTTGCGGGTTTGGCCGGGATGGATCTGGCGCAGGTGGTGACGTGTGATTCGTCATACGAATGGACAGAAGGTGTCTGGAAACTCGGCACCGTTCACGGGCAAGATGCAGGATTCAGGATTCAGGATTCAGGCAAGGGCGGAACAGTGGGCTCTTCTCAGTCCTTAGTCCTCAGTCCTCGCTCCTATCATGTAGTCGCCTACGATTTCGGTGTGAAGCGCAATATTTTGCGCATGCTGGCTGAACGCGGCTGCAATATCACCGTTGTGCCGGCGAAAACATCGGCGGCGGACGTGCTGGCAATGAAACCGGATGGTGTGTTTTTGTCGAATGGCCCCGGGGATCCGGAGCCTTGCGATTATGCAATTGCGGCAACGCGGCAGGTGCTGGATGCGGGTGTGCCCTTGTTCGGGATTTGTCTAGGTCACCAGATACTCGGCCTAGCCGTTGGCGCCAAAACAGTGAAGATGAAGTTCGGTCATCGCGGCGCGAACCATCCGGTGCAGGATGTGGACACCAAACAAGTGATGATTACCAGTCAGAATCATGGCTTCGCGGTAGATGCGGCGTCCTTGCCCGACAATGCGCGCGCAACCCATGTCTCGCTGTTCGACGGAACCTTGCAGGGTTTTGAGTTGACGGATAAACCCGCGTTCTGCTTCCAGGGCCACCCCGAAGCGAGCCCCGGCCCGCATGATGTGGACGGCTTGTTTGATCGCTTTGTTGAAATGATGAAAGGCGGTCGCTAGTCGCTGGACGTTAGCCGTTAGAAAAGGCCGCGCAGCGACCACATTAACTAATGACTAGCTACTAGCTACTAGCGGCTGATTAAATATGCCAAAACGTACTGATCTAAAATCCATACTTATTATCGGCGCAGGCCCGATTGTCATCGGGCAGGCGTGCGAATTCGACTATTCCGGCGCACAAGCCTGCAAGGCGTTGCGCGAGGAGGGTTATCGCGTCGTGCTGGTGAACTCGAATCCGGCGACCATCATGACCGATCCGAATATGGCGGACGCGACTTATATCGAGCCGATTACCTGGCAGATCGTTGAAAAAATTATTGCCAAAGAGCGTCCGGATGCGATTCTGCCGACCATGGGCGGACAGACTGCGCTCAATTGCGCGCTTGATCTGGCCAAGCATGGCGTGCTCGAAAAATATAACGTCGAGATGATAGGCGCGTCGCGCGAGGCCATTGACATGGCGGAAGATCGCGAGAAGTTCAAGCAGGCGATGACGCGGATTGGTCTGGCCTCGGCGCGCTCGGCGATTGCGCACAGCATGGAAGAAGCGTTGCAGGTACAGCAGGTGATGGGATTCCCGACGGTTATTCGCCCCTCCTTCACCATGGGCGGCAGTGGCGGCGGTATCGCCTACAACCGCGAAGAGTTTATGGAAATCTGCGAGGGTGGACTGGAAGCCTCGCCGACTAAAGAGCTGCTGATCGAAGAATCGCTGCTGGGCTGGAAAGAGTACGAGATGGAGGTGGTGCGCGATCGCAATGATAATTGCATCATTATTTGCTCGATTGAGAACCTCGACCCGATGGGCGTGCATACCGGTGATTCGATTACGGTTGCGCCCGCGCAGACGCTGACCGACAAGGAATACCAGATCATGCGCAATGCCTCGCTGGCGGTGTTGCGTGAAATCGGCGTGGAAACCGGCGGTTCCAATGTGCAGTTTTCCATCAATCCGAACGATGGACGCATGGTGGTGATCGAGATGAATCCGCGCGTGTCGCGTTCTTCCGCGCTGGCCTCCAAGGCGACGGGTTTCCCGATTGCCAAAGTCGCCGCCAAGCTGGCCGTAGGTTACACGCTGGACGAATTGCAGAACGATATTACCGGCGGTGCAACCCCGGCCTCGTTCGAGCCGACCATCGATTATATCGTCACCAAAATACCGCGTTTCGCGTTTGAAAAATTCCCGCAAGCCAATGACAGGCTGACCACGCAGATGAAGTCGGTGGGTGAGGTGATGGCGATAGGGCGCACCTTCCAGGAATCGTTCCAGAAAGCCTTGCGCGGCCTGGAAGTGGGCGTCAACGGGCTGGATAGCAAGTTTACTAAGCTGGACGCGGTGACGGCCGAGTTGCGCAATCCTGGGCCTGAGCGTATCTGGGCGGTGTCGGATGCCTTCCGTCTCGGCATGAGCGTGGACGAGGTTTTCGCTGTCAGCAAGATAGATCCGTGGTTTCTGGTGCAGATCGAAGACCTGATTCGTCAGGAACAGACGCTTGCCAACCGCACACTGGAAAGCATTAAGTTTGATGAGATGCGCGCACTGAAGCGCAGCGGGTTTGCCGATGCGCGTCTGGCGGCCTTGCTCGATACCGATGCGTCGGCGATACGCGCGTATCGTCATGCGCTGGGCGTGCGCCCGGTTTACAAGCGCGTGGATACCTGCGCGGCGGAGTTTGCCACCGACACGGCATATATGTACTCCACCTATGAAGAAGAATGCGAATCTGCACCCACCCATAACAAAAAAATCATGGTGCTGGGCGGTGGGCCGAATCGTATCGGTCAGGGTATTGAATTCGATTACTGCTGCGTACATGCGGCGCTGGCGATGCGTGAGGACGGCTATGAAACCATTATGGTCAACTGCAATCCGGAAACCGTATCTACCGATTATGATACTTCGGATCGCTTGTACTTTGAGCCGTTGACGCTGGAAGACGTGCTGGAAGTGGTGGCCATCGAGCAGCCCGTAGGCGTAATCGTGCAATACGGCGGTCAGACACCGCTGAGCCTCGCGCGCGGACTTGAACAGAACGGCGTGCCTATCATAGGCACAACACCGGATATGATCGATTGCGCGGAAGATCGCGAGCGTTTCAAGCAAATGCTCATGAAATTGGACTTGAAACAGCCGCCTAATCGTACCGCAAGCACGGTGGCTGAAGGTTTGTCCGGTGCGGCTGCCATAGGCTACCCGCTGGTGATGCGCCCTTCCAATGTGCTGGGCGGCAGAGCAATGGAGATCATTCATGCTCAGCCCGATCTGGAGCGTTACATGCGCGATGCCGAGATCATGTCCAAGACCTATCCTGAACGCCTGCCCATTCTGCTGGATCGTTTCCTGAACGATGCTACCGAAGTGGATGTGGATGCCGTATCGGATGGCAAAGACGTGATCATCGGCGGCATCATGGAGCATATTGAGGAAGCAGGGGTGCATTCAGGCGATTCAGCCTGCTCCCTGCCGCCATTTAGTTTGTCGGTAGCGATGCAGAACGAATTGCGCCGCCAGACGGTGGCGATGGCCAAGGCGCTCAATGTGGTCGGTTTGATGAATGTACAGTTTGCGATTCAGGGTGAGACAGTCTATGTGCTGGAAGTGAATCCGCGCGCCTCGCGCACCGTGCCTTTCGTTTCCAAGGCGACAGGAGTGCCGCTGGCTAAAATCGCCGCGCGCTGCATGGCGGGACAGAGTCTGGCGCAACAGGGCGTGACCTCTGAAGTCGTTCCACCGTATTACTCCGTCAAGGAAGCGGTGTTCCCGTTCATTAAATTCCCGGGCGTTGATATCATTCTTGGTCCGGAAATGAAATCAACCGGTGAAGTGATGGGTGTGGGCGATACCTTCGCCGAGGCCTTCGTAAAATCGCAACTGGCAGCCAGTGTGAACTTGCCGAAGACCGGCAATGTGTTCATCAGTGTGCGCGACGTGGATAAGCCGGGTGTGGTGGAAGTGGCACGCTCACTGGTAGAACTGGGCTTCACCCTGCTGGCGACACGCGGTACGGCAGCCGAAATCAGTGCGGCAGGTGTCGCTGTCACGGTGGTGAACAAGGTGGCGGAGGGACGGCCGCATGTAGTAGATATGGTGAAGAATGGCGGCGTCAGTCTGATCATCAATACGGTGGACAGCAAGCCGAGCGCGATGCGCGATTCCTATTCCATGCGGCATGCTGCATTGCAGGGGAGAGTGACTTATTACACCACGCTGGCCGGAGCACGCGCCGCCTGTGTGGGTATGCATCATTTGGCTGATTTGCAGTTCTATGACGTGCAGACACAACAAAAGTGAAAAGAAGTCGCTAGTCTCTAGTTATTAGCAGTTAGTTTATGTTGTCCGCTACGCGGGGCTAACGAATAACTAACGTCTAGCGTCTAACGTCCAATTTTAGAAAGTTTCAGTATGATCAAGATTCCATTGACGGTAGTTGGCGCTGAAAAAATGCGTCAGGAGTTGCACAAACTGAAGACGGTAGACCGCCCATGGGTCATCAACGCGATCTCTGAAGCGCGCGCACAGGGTGATCTTTCCGAGAATGCCGAATATGAAGCAGCCAAAGACAGGCAGGGTTTTGTCGAAGGTCGCATCATCGAGCTGGAAAGCAAGCTGGGTAGCGCGCAGATTATTGATCCTAAAACACTCAATGCCAGTGGTCGTTGCGTGTTCGGTGCTACCGTTATCATGGAAGAGACCAGCAGCGGTGATGTGGTGACTTATCAGATCGTCGGCGACGACGAGGCGGACATCAAACAACGCAAGATTTCGATTAGTTCGCCGATTGCGCGTGCGCTGATAGGGAAGAGCGGCGGTGATGTGGCTGAGGTGAAGACCCCGGGCGGTATCAGGGAATATGAATTGATCGAGGTTCAGTATATCTAAGCGGGTGAGTAGAAAGTGGTGAGTTGAGAGTGGTTTTACACTTACCACTCCCCACTTGCCACTTACTGTTTTTACCTGTTGCCCAATTGTTTTTTGGTCAATGGTTTCTTGCCACGGTGGCGCGGCATTTGGCGGATTTCGATTTTGTTTGCGTCGGGGTTAGGCCGGTAGATCACCAGAATTTTCCCTATATGTTGCACAGCGGCAGCCTCTAATTTTGTGCATATCTCGTTCAGAATAGCTTCACGTTCCGGACGTTCTGCCATGACGCGAATTTTGATGAGTTCGTGGAGCTTTAAAGTCAGGGCGATTTCTTTCAGGACGGAATCGGTCAAACCCGCGTTGCCTATCATTACAGTGGGTTTTAACTGGTGCGCGCGACCCTTCAGGGTGAGGCGTTCTTGTACGGTAAGCAATAGCATAATTTTCTCAATATTTTTCAAGGTGTGGATTCTAAACGATGAAGCCTTCCAAAACCAGTAAACAGTGGATGCGTGAGCATATTAACGATCCTTTTGTGCAAATGGCACAGAAGGAGGGTTACCGTTCCCGTGCGGCCTATAAACTGCTGGAGATTGATGACAAGGATCATTTGTTCAAACCGGGTCTGGTGGTGGTGGATCTGGGCGCGACACCGGGTGGCTGGTGTCAGGTGGCGGCGAACAAAATCGGACCGACAGGTAAAATCATTGCTCTTGATCTGTTGCCGCTTGATCCCTTGCGTGGCGTGGAATTCATACAGGGCGATTTTCGTGATGAGGATGTCCTGAAGAAGCTGGAGGCAAGCCTGCAAGGAAAGCCGCTAGGGCTTGTAATTTCAGATATGGCCCCCAACTTCAGCGGTGTCAGTGCTGTCGATCAGGATAGATCCATTTATCTTGCGGAACTGGCGATGGAATTCGCGTTCGAACACCTGAGTCCTGAGGGTGGTTTTCTGGTTAAAGTCTTTCAGGGAACCGGTTTCGAGACTTACATGAAATTAATGCGCACTCGCTTTGCCAAAGTGGTGGCGCGTAAACCGAAAGCCTCACGG